>NZ_KV824242.1:0-73070 GCF_001816025.1 Hafnia sp. HMSC23F03 | reverse complement strand
ATTTCATCTAACATGAAAAGACAAAACAATATTGCTCTGTCTTTGCCTTTTTAATTGTTTAAGTCTTGGTAGAGAGAGCCGCCGGTACAGGGATGTACCGGCGGAGTTTGGGGCGCCCTGGATGGGCGATACCAAACCGGAGCGGAGATGGCGTCTCGGATAAAAAGCGCGAGGTTTGAAGGGGCGCGCGCTGGCGCCCCTCATCGGACGCCTTCGTCAGTTGTTTCATGGAAACGCATTTGTTGACCGGCGGACGAAACATTTCACGGAAGTTTCATAGAGGATTGGTAAACGAAACATTTCACAGTAATGACATAAACGGCAGGCCTACAAGCAGTGCACTGAATCCATATAAACGCCCCCCAATCTCAATCTCTATCCCCGTCAATAAACGTAAATTCCTCCTCCTACACCTTGCACATCCTCTCCCTACTCTCTATGTTGATAATCGTGAGCTAATGTTATCAATAAGTAAGGAAATAATAATATGCGTAAAACGTTACTAGTGTTAGCCAGTGCGGCAATGATGATGGGAAGCTCTCTGGTTTATGCCGCGGGGGAAGATGTGGGTGATGCGATGGATACTATCGCAAGCAATTATAAAATCGCGCTGAAGGCCGATAATCCACAAGAGTTTAAGAAAGCATTAGAAGGTATGAAAGCTGGGGCTCAGGAGGCTCAAAAAGGGACGCCACCTAAGCTTGAGAAGGAGCCTGCTGAGGGTGCCAAAATGACCGATTTCCGCCATGGTCTCGATATTCTCATTGGGCAAATTAATGATGCGGAGAAACTGGCTGATGCGGGCCAGTTTGAACAAGCTAAAGCAGCCGCAGAGAAGTTTAAAGATACGCGCAATACTTACCATAAGAAGTACAAGTAATTATGACTCGGGGGTTGGAAATGCGCTGGGACGCGATGGTGCGCTTTACCCACTGGGGCGTTGCTCTGGGGTTTTTACTAAATCGCCTGCATGTGACTACGCCGGGGAGTGACTGGCATCAGATTATTGGGCTTGCAGTGGCCAGCCTAGTGATCTTGCGTATCATATGGGGATTCACGTTGGCAAAAGGCCCTGCGCGTTTGTCAGCGATAATTCCAACCCCTACGTCCCTGAAACACCATTTCCATGAATTAAAAAATCGTAGTGTGCCGACGCATTTACATCATAACCCGCTAGGAGCTATCGGCATCTGGCTGTTTTGGATTTTGTTGCCGCTGATAGCTTTAACCGGCTGGGCGCAAGATACGGATTTTATCGATCTCTATCCGGTAGATGACTGGCATTACTGGCTGGTTAACACGGTCACTGTGCTGGTATGCATACATATTCTTGCGGTGATCGCGATGTCTGTCTGGTTACGTAAGGACTTGGTGCGCGCTATGCTGCCAGGTAAGAAGTAGGTGACATAATGTCCGTGATTTATAGACTCCCTCTCCACTTCTGAAGAGGGAGTCTATGCGCTTAACGCTTCACGCTACTGATTGAATATTTGAAAGTATCAGGCTTCAAACCATCCAATTTTTGCTCGCCAATCTGTGCTTGCGGATACATTAAATAGGCGGCCTGTTCGGCGTCTCCGGGCAGCTTAAGATCGTGGGCGTGGTTATAGGCCATCCAGTTCATCTCCCAACCGCCAAACATCCACTTATTGGCTTTCTGCACTTTAGGATCGCTAAACGGTAGGCCGCCCGGCTGCTCTTCCAGCATCACTTTGCGCACATCCGCAGGATCTACGGGTATCCAGCCGTAACCTTCCATATAGAATTCGGCGCGGCAGTGTTGAGCTTTGGTGATATCGCCGTCTTTGCCGAGGCTATTGAATCCCATGCTCGACTTCCCTAAACGTACGCCATAGGCATCGCGGGCAGGGATACCGACCGATCGCGCTAACGCCACAAACAGCGCGTTGATGTCGGCACATTTACCGGAAAGATTGCCGCTGTCGAGCATTTGCTTAACGTTGCCATCGCCGCAGCCGAGCGTTTTCGGATCGCGCTGAGTGTTGGCCACTACCCAGTCATAAATCATTTTGGCGCGATCGATATTATTTTCACCGCGTCCCTGAATGATCTGATTCGCCGTTTTTGCCACGATACCATCGGTAGGCAAATAGCGAGTAGGCTGAAGGTAAAGGGCCATTTCTTGCGCTGAAAGTTTGACTGGATTGGCTGGCGGCGTTTGGAGATCGATATGGCGATCACGAGTACTTATGCTTTGTGTCATGGTTATGCTGTGCTGTGCGGCCTTTGCCGGCCAGCTAACATGTAAAACCAGCGCGTTGTAGGGCTTAACCAGCATCAGTTTAGCCTTGCCGTCGGCGGAGACTTTCCAATGCGGAGTTTGGGCGCGCTGATAATCGCCAAGGCGTGTATCCGGCAGCGGCAGCCATAGCTGCACGGCTTCATTGGTCGCTGGAATATCTACCTGCGTCGTGACTCGGTAATGCTGCCAATCTTTTGTTTCATTGCTGAGAACGGCATCATTTGATGCGGCATATCCCATGCTTATCATGGCTGATGCGATGAGCGGTACTGCGGCGCTAAGGCGGAGAAAACGGCGTCTGTTCATGAATTTTCCATATTCGTGTTGTCAGGAAAAAGAAGCCAAGTGTCTGGCTTCCATGGTTTCATCCGCCGTTTTCGTTTGCCTGAGGCCTTCCGCTAACCCAGCGAGGTGAACGCCTTTCCGATTTGGAGCGGTCTGACTCCAGATAATCGGGAAGGTAATATTTTACCTATTTTCAGGGTTAACGATGATATTCGCCAGCAGCTTCTGGCTGGTATTGTAATTCAAGTACTTCAATATGGGTTGTCTGGCCGTTTGGCAGCTCCCACTGAATCGCATCGCCGACGCGTAAACCTAGCAGCGCGGCCCCGATAGGCGCCATGACAGACAGCTCTGCGGCGCTATCTTTCAGGCTGGCTGGATAAACCAGCGTGCGTACATGCTCTTCTTTAGACGATAGATCGCGGAATTTGACGCGGCTGTTCATGGTCACTACGTCGGCCGGCATATTTTCAGGGCTGAGCATTTCCGCGCGATCCAGTTCGTTATTCAATGCTTCAGCGACCGGCAGGCTGGCGAAAGCTGGCTGCTCAAGCAGTGTATCTAAGCGGGCTGCATCAAGTTCATTCAGGATAATGGCTGGTCGTGACATCGTTCTCTCCATGTAAGGTGGACAGGAGTCGATCCGGTCCTTGTTGTTTGGTGTCAAAAGAAAACCCTCACGCCCGTAAGCGCAAGGGTTTAGGATTCGTGGACTTTCTATAACGTGATAATAGATAGCTTACCGGCTTTTTAAAAGTGAGCTGTATCACGATTCGGATACTCTATATCCGCCCTTGGGATAGTATCAAACTCTGCCGCAATTTATAACAGTGATGGCGTTTTTTCCTGGTAAATCAGGTAAGGAGGAATGCTTTCTATATTTTTTCTTAACAAAACCCCATCGTATTACATAATTATCCCATTCCATCATTATTTTATCGCTGATTCGCCTATGATCTCCGGCAGACAAATTTATAAAGTATCTTTTTTGGAGTCATAATGAAAATATCTAAAGCGGCAGTCATTGTATCGATGCTGAGTGTTTCTGGTTTAGGGCATGCGGCAGAAATTTATAACCATGATGGCAATAAATTGGATCTCAATCTGAAAGCTGATGGCCTTCATTATTTTAGCAAAGATAAAAGTGCTGATGGTGATCAATCTTATATCCGCTTTGGATTTCGTGGTGAAACCCAAATTAATGATAAGCTGACCGGTTACGGTCAGTGGGAATATCAGGTTATGGCAAACACGCCAGAAACACAAAACGACGCCTATACTCGCCTTGGCTTTGCTGGATTGAAATATGGAAACTTCGGGTCGATTGATTATGGGCGTAACTATGGCGTGTTGTATGACATTGCTTCGTGGACCGATATGTTGCCTGAGTTTGGTGATAACACCTATGAAGCTGAAGATAACTTCATGACCAATCGCAGCAGTGGTTTGCTGACATATCGTAATAGTGGCTTCTTTGGTTTGGTTGATGGATTGAATATCGCCGCACAATATCAGGGAAAAAACGGCACTTGTACCTCTGACGGCGGTTGCTCTAATGGCACATCAGGCCGTAGTATTTCCGAGCAGAACGGTGATGGCTACGGTATGGCAATGACTTATGATTTAGGCTGGGGTATCAGTGCAGGCACGGCATATACGAACTCCAATCGTACTCTGCAACAGCAACGTTCTACTTTGGCTAATGGTAAGCGCGCAGAGGCTTGGACAGCAGGTATGAAATATGATGCCAATAACGTTTATATCGCAGCGACCTATGCGCAAACACGCAATATGACCTATTTCAGCGGTAGTCGTTTACAGGGTTTCGCTAATAAAACTGATAACTGGGAGTTGGTCGCTCAATATCAGTTTGATAATGGATTACGTCCCTCATTAGCATATTTACAATCCCGAGGTGAAAACGTTGGTCGATATGGCGATATGGACTTAGTCAAATATGCCGATGTTGCCACAACCTATTACTTTAACAAAAATATGTCTGCTTATGTTGATTATAAAATTAACCTGCTTGATAGTAATAACCGTGCTGGTATTAATTCAGACAACATTGTTGCAACGGGATTGGTATATCAGTTCTAATTTTTTTTCGTTAAGAATTAGATGGCGGTTTTATTCCTTTTTCCGCTGTCATTATCCGCTGCAAAATATAGTTATATCCTGTCATTGGCTTCATTGTTTGCCTCATAAATGATTTATGGGGCTTTTTTTTATTATTATCTAGATAAAAAAACCTCTATAGAGAATAGAGGTTTTTTGGGGAGCGTAAAACAGCCATCTATTAGTCTTCGTCAAAACCTGCTTCAAACAGAGAGACTACGGCTTCTAACGCTTTATCTTCATCAGGCCCTTCCGCCTGAACTTCAATATGGCCACCCTGAGCAGAGTCTAACATCAGTAGTGCAATGACGCTGCTGGCCTCGGCCTCGACGCCGCTTTCATTACGCAGTAATACTTCAGCGTCGAATCCCTGAACCAGCTCAAACAATTTCATCGCAGGGCGCGCATGCATGCCCAAGCGATTTCTGATTTCCACGGTTTGCTTTACGGTCATACAACGGGCCTATTTACGTTTTTCTAGCGTACGGTGACGAGACTGTACATTCTTGCCGCGTGAGCGGAAGTAGTCGGCCAGTTGCTCCGCTACATAGACAGAACGATGTTTGCCGCCGGTACAGCCGATGGCGACGGTAAGGTAGCTGCGGTTGTTAGTTTCTAGCATTGGCAGCCACTGTTCCAGATAGCTACGCGTTTGGTAGATGAAGTTATGTACTTCGGTATGACGATCTAAAAATGCCGCAACGGGTTTATCTAAACCGGTCATAGGACGTAGTTTGGGATCCCAATGCGGGTTCGGTAAAAAACGCACGTCAAACACATAGTCAGCATCGATAGGAATGCCGTGTTTGAAGCCGAAGGATTCAAACACCATCGTCAATTCACGCTCGCGTTTGCCCAGCAGGCGCGTACGCAGCATTTCGGCTAACTCGTGCACCGACATCTCTGAAGTATCGATGATGAGATCCGCGCGGGAACGTAGCGGTTCCAGCAGGTCGCTTTCTTCATCGATGGCACTTTCTAGAGAGAGATTTTTGGTTGAGAGAGGATGCAGGCGACGCGTGTCGCTATAGCGACGGATTAGCGTATTGCGATCGGCATCTAAGAACAGCAGCTGTGGAGAAAAGCTGTCTGGCAGATTATCCATCGCTGTTTCCAGCACTTCAGGAGATTCAGGCATGTTACGCACGTCAATACTGACGGCGGCGGAAGTTCCACGATCGGCCAGCGAACGAGCTAAATTCGGCAAGAGTTCTACAGGTAAATTGTCTACACAATAAAAACCCATATCTTCTAGCGCACGTAACGCAACAGATTTCCCTGAACCGGAACGGCCGCTGACAATCATCAGCACCATGTCACAACTCCCCTTAATTTCGGACAGCTAAATTGCCGCCTGTTGAAATTTGACCTCCCGCAGGAGGACTATCACAAATTGTTATGCTCAATGTAACGTGACGAGTAATATCCTGCCACCATTTTGATTGTGTGCTAACACTTTATTCTGTAATGATTTTGTACAGTTCATCGTCGCTCTGCGCGCTGCGTAAGCGACGGCATACACCTTTGTCAGCCAGCTTTTGAGCCATAATCGCTAATGTTTGCAGATGGGTTTTGCACTGATCGGCGGGCACCAGCAACGCAAAAAGCAGGTCAACCGGTTGATTGTCGATAGCGTCGAAGCTAATCGGTTGTTCCAGATGTATGAAGACGGCAATGGCTCGTAGGGTATCTTCCTCAAGCTTACCGTGAGGGATGGCGATGCCGTTGCCAATGCCGGTGCTCCCCATACGTTCGCGCGTTAGGATCGCGTCGAACACGACCTGCGGTGGAAGGTTCAGCTGTGCAGCCGCTAGTTCGCTGATGATTTCCAGAGCGCGTTTCTTGCTGGAACAGTGAACCGCATTGCGTGTGCACTCCGGACTCAGTACGGAGGTTAAAGGCATAGTTAAATCGTTACTCATCTCATCTTCTTCATTTAAACCAGCCATAGACTGATTTTTCATGCTCCCCTGATGGCTTATCGGCCCGTTTCATTGACGAAACAGGCCGATTAAGTCAGCTGGTGTTTAAAATAGTTAAACGTTAGTGTTGTTTTAATTTGTCTTTATGTTTGTTGAGCTGGCGCGCCAGCTTATCAACTAAGGTGTCAATCGCAGCATACATGTCTGTTTGCTCCGAGGTGGCATGCAGCTCGCCGCCGTTAATATGTACCGTTGCTTCTGCAATATGTTGGATTTTCTCCACGCTCAGTACCACATAAACCTGATTGATTCGGTCAAAGTATTGCTCGAGTTTGGCAAATTTGGTGGTGACGAATTCGCGCAAAGCCTCGGTAATTTCGACATGATGTCCGGTAATGTTGAGCTGCATAGTGTCTTCCTTCTCTGTTATGGTCAAACCAATTGTTTGCGTTGGTTAGACGGTGGGATGGACAAAGACTCTCGGTATTTAGCAACGGTACGTCTGGCAACCATAATACCCTGATCGGCCAGCAAGGTCGCTAGCTTGCTGTCACTCAGCGGTTTAGCTGGGTTTTCCGCTGCAACGAGCTTTTTCACTAGTGCGCGAATCGCCGTTGACGAGGCTTCGCCTCCGTCTTCGGTACTGACGTGACTAGAGAAGAAATATTTCAGTTCAAATATACCTCGTGGACTGTGCAGAAACTTCTGCGTGGTCACGCGAGAAATGGTGGATTCATGCATGTCGACTTGCTGAGCGATATCGGCCAGCACCATCGGCTTCATATATTCGGCACCATTATCAAAAAATGCCTGCTGCTGCTCAACGATGCAGCGTGAAACCTTCAGCAGCGTGTCATTACGACTTTCTAAGCTTTTAATCAGCCACTTCGCTTCTTGCAAATTGCTGCGGATGAATTGCGTGTCGCTGTCGCTGCGGGTTTGTGCGCCGAGCGAGACATAGTGCTGATTAATTTTAAGACGCGGAACGCTATCCTGATTCAGTTCGACGACCCAATGGCCTTGGTGTTTATGCACTAAAACGTCAGGGATGACATAATCTGATTCGCCGGTATTGATAGAGAGCCCAGGACGCGGATCGAGCGTTTGAATGAGCTGCATGGCCTCTTTTAACACGTCTTCTTTCAGCTTAGTCGAACGCATCAGATTACGGAAATCGTGGTTGGCTAACAGATCTAAATGTTTATCAACAATGAGACGAGCTTCGCTTAGGAAGGGGGTATCATCGGCAAACTGAGAAAGCTGAACCAGTAAACAGTCGCGTAAATCGCGTGCTGCAACGCCGACGGGATCAAAACGTTGTACACGCTTGAGTACGGCTTCAATTTCATCCATCATCACAAGCTCATCACCCATGCTCTCTAAAATATCGTCGAGAGAAGAGGTGAGATAGCCGGTATCATCAACGGCGTCTACGATGGCAGTGGCAATGGCCAGATCGGTGTCGCTGAAGGGCGTTAGCTCAACTTGCCACATTAAATAGTCTTGCAGGCTTTGTGTCGTTTCGCCTTGATAGATAGGCAGCTCATCATCGCTGTAATCAGTACCTGTGCCTGATGGCGTTCCTGCTGTGTAGATTTCATCCCATGTGGCATCGAGGGGGAGTTCCTCGGGCATATCCGGTTGCTCTAGCTGTTCACGTGTGTCCAGCTCCTCGTTGACTTCTTCCGTTGAAGTTTCGATTTCATCGTGAGTGTCATCTTGTTCAAGCAGTGGGTTGCTTTCTAACGCCTGTTGGATCTCTTGCTGAAGCTCTAGCGTTGATAATTGCAACAGGCGGATCGCCTGCTGCAATTGTGGTGTCATCGCTAACTGCTGACTTAGCCTGAGTTGCAAACCTTGCTTCATAATCGCGAGCTCATTTCCATTGGTGCAAGCAGAGTACCTGCTAAACTAAAAAAAGAGTCCGGCCGCATAAAGACCACCGTACGGCATATCCTGCGCAAAGTGCAGGATATGTATGACGCAAGATAGCCGTCATTACAGACGGAATTCTTCACCCAGATAGACGCGTTTAACCTGCTCATCACCTAAGATTTCAGATGGCGTACCATGAGCAATGAGATTGCCCTGATTCACAATATAAGCACGTTCACAAACGTCTAACGTTTCACGCACGTTATGGTCGGTAATCAATACGCCCAAACCGCGATCGCGCAGGTGTTCAATAATTTTTTTAATATCAATAACAGAGATTGGGTCAACGCCCGCAAATGGCTCATCCAGCAGGATGAACTTAGGATTTGCGGCTAAAGCACGTGCAATTTCGACGCGGCGGCGTTCACCACCGGACAGTGACTGACCGAGGTTATCGCGTAGATGGGCAATATGAAACTCTTCCATCAGTTCGTCTGCACGGTCGGCGCGCTGTTCTTTCGTGAGGTCATCACGAATTTCCAGTACGGCCATCAGGTTGTTATACACACTCAGGCGGCGAAAGATAGAGGCTTCTTGTGGCAAGTAGCCTATTCCACGACGTGCACGAGCGTGAAGCGGCAGCAGACTGATATCTTCATCGTCGATTTCAATACGGCCTGCATCACGTGGAACGATGCCCACAACCATATAAAACGTGGTCGTTTTGCCCGCACCATTTGGTCCGAGCAGACCTACGATTTCACCTGAGTTAACGGTTAGGCTAACGTTTTCAACTACGCGGCGACCTTTGTAGGCTTTGGCCAGATTTTCAGCAATTAAAGTTGCCATAACGAATTAGTTACTCTTGGTCTGTGAGGACTGGCTAAACGGAGATTTGCCTTTTGATGCAGCAGGTTCATTCTGCGCTTTCGGCTTAGCTGGCGCCGGCGTCGCTGCTGCTTTTCCACCCTTATCCTGCAACTGAGATGGAATCAACACGGTGGTAACGCGCTTGCCTTTATCGCTGAAGGCTTCCATCTGCTGTTGTTTAACCAGATAGGTAATTTTGTCACCTTTGATACTGCTATCAACCTGTTGCAGGAATGCATTGCCGGTCAGGATAACGAAGTCTTTATCCAGCTCGTAGCGAAGCTTCTGCCCATGGCCGCTGACAGGTTTACCATTGTCTTGCATCTGGTAGAAGGTTACGGGATTCCCATAACCTTCAACGACTTCTTTACCCTGAGCGCCGTTAGGACGGATGACGACAACTTTGTCTGCATTAATCTTAATCGTGCCCTGAGTCACGATGACATCACCGGTGAAGGTTACGGTGTTGCCTTGCATATCCAACGACTGCTGAGCCGAATCGATATGAATCGGCTGCTCTGTATCTCCGGTCAGAGCCAGCGCTGGAACGCTTGCCGTTAGCAATGTACCGGCAACGATAAGGCTAAGGATTTTGTGGTTTGTTTTGAATTTCATAGTAGGTTTTTACCTTGTCAATCAGCCTTGCGGTTTTTTCCCGCATGTTCCCGCGCATCTTCAGACCATGGGAGGTGAAGTTTGACCCATAAAGAGTGACTTCATCATCAGAGCTGACGTCCTGAGTCACTAAGTTAACCTGCGCATTATCGGTAGTAATCCTTTCCAATTGCGAGGTCGTCGTCAAACTGTTTACTTCTACATTTCCGTATAGATAAAGCATACGGTCATCGGTTAGCTTTGCCTTATCCGCTCGGATAGACCAAGTCGGTAAAGTATCCTGATCGTAAGTGGTCAGCACCGGATGAGTAAACCAACTGGTTTTATCTGCCGAAAAGTGCTGAACATCTTCTGCTACCAGCTTATAGCTTAGTTTACCTGTCGGGTCATAGACCACTGTCAGGGTATGCTGGCTGCGATAGGTCGGTTCCTGATTATTGACAGCCACTTGAGAGGTATCGGAATCATTTTCTGTCAGATTCCAACCAATCAGTGCCAATGCAATAATCGTTAATAGCAGGATGACCCAGCGTTTGGTTTTACTCATATTGATAGCCCTTTGGCCTCATCCAGTTTGCCCTGCGACTGTAGGATGAGATCGCATAACTCACGAACTGCACCGCGCCCGCCTGCAATACGGGTAACATATTGAGCGCGCTGCAATAAAATAGGGTGCGCGTCAGCTACTGCAACGGAAAGTCCAACTTTGGCCATCACTGGCCAGTCAATCAAATCATCGCCAATATAGGATACCTGATGCGGCTGCAAGTTCAGATCGGCGAGAATTTTCTCAAAGGCAATCAGTTTATCAGACTGCCCTTGATATAGGTGTTCAATTCCTAGCGTAGTTGCTCGATCGGCAACTAATTTAGATTGGCGACCGGTAATGATCGCCACATGAATGCCTTCGGTAATGAGACAGCGGATACCATAGCCATCGCGTACGTTAAACGCTTTTAGCTCTTCGCCGTTGTTGCCCATGTAAATCAGACCGTCAGACAAAACGCCGTCAACGTCGCAGATGACGAGACGAATTTCTGCCGCGCAGTCCATGATTTTACGGGCAACAGGGCCATAACAGGTAGCGATATTCATACCTTGCTCATTCATTAATTTTTCACCTAAAACGTTAATTCTTAAACCACGCCAGCGCGCAGCATATCATGCATATGAACCACGCCAATCAGTTGATCGCCATCAGCAACTAGCAGCGAAGTGATATGACGAGCCTGCATCAAGTTTAATGCATCGACAGCTAAGGCATTTGGACGAATGCGGATACCACCGGATGTCATAACATCAGCAATTTTCGCATTATTGAGGTCAACGCCTAAGTCAAAGATGCGGCGTAGGTCACCATCGGTGAAAATACCTTCGATTTTCATCAGGTCATCACAGATGACGGTTAACCCCAGATTTTTGCGGGTAATTTCCAGCAGAGCATCACGCAGAGAGGCGTCACGACTGACGTGCGGTAACTCACTACCAGTGTGCATAATGTCACTCACTCGGAGTAACAGTTTGCGGCCTAAGGCTCCCCCTGGATGCGAAAGGGCGAAATCTTCAGCGGTAAAACCACGAGCCTGCAATAGCGCAACGGCCAGCGCATCGCCCATGACCAGTGTTGCCGTCGTGCTGGTGGTCGGTGCCAGGCCTAACGGGCATGCTTCCTGCGGGACTTTCACGCATAGGTGGATATCTGCCGCCTTACCCATAGAGCTGTCTGGGTTGTTGGTCATGCAGATCAGTTTTACTTTTTGGCGTTTGAGTACAGGAATCAGCGCTTGAATCTCATGGGATTCGCCCGAATTGGAAATTGCCAGCACGATATCATGTGAGGTGACCATGCCAAGATCGCCGTGGCTTGCTTCACCCGGATGCACAAAGAACGCTGGCGTTCCGGTGCTGGCGAGCGTTGCCGCTATTTTGCGACCAATATGGCCTGACTTACCCATCCCCATGACGACGACTTTGCCTAAGCAGCTTAGGATCGCCTCGCAGGATTTAGTAAAGTCTTCATTAATGTATTGGTCTAACTGTGCCAGTCCTTCGCGCTCAGTTTGAAGAACTTGCTTTCCCACTCGCTGGAAGTCAAATCCCGGCTGTAAATCCAAATGTGACATGTTTTTTTCTCACTCGATTCAGCGGTTTAATCGGTTATGCACAACGTTAAGCTATGCTTGCCGTCTTGTACTCAGTTAATACAGGTTGATAGGGTGAGGCATAAATAGCAGCGCAACATATGCAATAAATCCGCACAGCAACAGTGCGCCAGCCATCCGGCCAATTTTGTGTTTTCGTCTGATACACAATGCGGTGAGCACGACGCTCACGCCGAGCATAACCCAGTAGTCTCGGCTAAATGCACTTGGGTCAAAGTGGATATCCCCCTGTGATATGAGGGCTGGAACACCAAGTACAATCAAAATATTGAAAATATTAGACCCAATAATATTACCCAACACGATGTCGTGCTCGCCTTTTATTGCACCTGCAATTGACGTCGCCAGCTCAGGCAGGCTGGTGCCAATGGCTATAATGGTTAGCCCAATCACTAATTCGCTCACGCCAAAATAGCGAGCGATAACCGTCGAGTTATCTACAATCATCTTTGCTGATAACGGTAAAATAATCAGCCCCAGCGCAATCCACAGCAGCGCCACCGTATTGCTGGTATCCTTGGGAAGCTCGGCCATTTGTTCATCGGTGAGGGGATCGTTGCCCTCACGCATGGCTAAGCGAGCCATTTTTAGCATTAACCATATAAACGCGGTAAACGTTAGCAATAAAATGACACCATCAAGCAGACTTAGCTGATTGTCATAGAGCACAAAACCGCACAATATAGTCACCCCCAACATTAGCGGGAGTTCGCGCCTGAGAATATCAGACCGGACTGAAAGTGGGCGAAGCAGTGCTGCACTGCCTAAAATCAGTAAGATATTCGCTATATTTGAACCAATAACGGTGCCGACCGCGGTGTTAAGTTGATTGTTCATCACCGCCGTCAGGGAGACGGTCAGTTCGGGCAGGGATGTGCCAATCCCCACAATTGTCATACCGATAATCATCGGTGGGACGCCGAACGATCGTGCGATAGCTGCGGCTCCGTAAACTAAGCGGTCAGCGCCATAAACCAATAGTATTAAGCCAACAATCAACAATAGGGTGGCGAGCAGCATGCAGAATCCTTTGTTGGGGACAATCCGGCGTTTTTGCAGGTTCGTGTAAAAAACTTAGCGAAAAATCGATTAATGGCGGTCTTACCCTGCAAATGGCGCGGAAATTCTTAAAAGTGAGCCATCGATGCAGGAGTTGAGCCAGAATTCTCGTTAATCGTAACAATTCTGACTGCCAGTGAAGGAAAAGTAAAACCCATGGCACCTTTAGTCAGAAAATCATGGGAAATATTTGTAAGAATGCACCCGATGGCCCTAGTTTCGAGCTGAAATGACAATATTGGCCAAAGTAATTAGCATTGTATTAGAGCAGAACGTGAGAGAATCCTGTTTTGTGCTGACTTGAGACTGAATATGGCTAACAGAAATTGAGTTTCATGGTCGAAGGCTATCAGTGCAATAAATCAGTGCCATAACGATGACTAAGAGACCCTAGCTCATGAATCAACAGGCAACGAATTTGGTGGAAATCAACGGTATGAGTTTCAGCCGTGGTAACCGACAAATTTTTACCGATATAACGATGACCGTACCGAAAGGGAAAATTACCGCCATTATGGGGCCTTCTGGGATCGGCAAAACCACTTTACTGCGTTTGATTGGCGGGCAGATCCGTCCAGACAAAGGTGAAATCTGGTTTGATGGACAAAATATTCCATCTCTTTCGCGTCATAAGCTGTTCGACGCTCGCAAAAAAATGAGCATGTTGTTCCAATCCGGCGCGTTGTTTACTGATTTAACCGTATTCGATAACGTGGCGTTTCCGCTACGCGAGCATACGCAACTGCCTGAGTCGCTGATTCGCACTACGGTGCTGATGAAGCTTGAAGCGGTAGGATTGCGTGGCGCAGGCGGTTTGATGCCGTCTGAGCTGTCGGGGGGCATGGCGCGTCGAGCTGCGCTGGCGCGCGCGATTGCGCTCGATCCAGAAATGATTCTGTTTGATGAGCCCTTTGTGGGCCAAGACCCAATAACCATGGGCGTGCTGGTTAAGTTGATTGATGAACTTAATCATTCATTGGGCATAACCTGTGTGGTGGTATCACATGATGTGCCGGAAGTATTGAGTATTGCTGACTACGCTTATATTGTGGCGGATCAGCGCGTAGTGGCTCAGGGGGGTTCGAAAGAACTCAATAGTAATACCGATCCGCGAGTTAGGCAGTTCCTTGATGGTATTGCCGACGGCCCAGTGCCATTCCGTTATCCGGCAGGCGATTATCGCTCCGCGCTGCTTGGATTGGCACCCTTAGGATCAGGGAGTAAGTGATCACATGTTGTTAAATGCATTGGCGTCGTTTGGACGTCGAGGAATCAACGTTTGCGCCTCTTTTGGGCGTGCAGGCTTGATGATGTTTAATGCCCTGATAGGCAAGCCCGAGTTTGCCAAACAGTGGCCGTTACTGCGTAAACAGCTATATAGCGTGGGTGTACAGTCTTTGCTGATCATTATCGTTTCCGGCTTGTTTATCGGGATGGTGCTGGGTCTGCAGGGCTATCTGATTTTAACCACCTATAGTGCAGAGGCGAGCCTTGGTATGATGGTGGCGCTGTCGCTGCTCCGCGAGCTTGGCCCGGTTGTTACCGCCTTACTGTTTGCCGGTCGAGCAGGTTCTGCGGTAACGGCAGAAATCGGTTTAATGAAAGCGACAGAACAGATTTCCAGTATGGAAATGATGGCTGTGGATCCGCTACGCCGTATCGTTGCCCCGCGCTTTTGGGCGGGCATCATCAGTATGCCTTTGCTCACGGCAATTTTCGTTGCGGTGGGAATTTGGGGGGGCTCTGTGGTGGGCGTTGATTGGAAAGGGATTGATAGCGGTTTCTTCTGGTCGGCTATGCAAGGCTCGGTAGATTTCCATACCGATCTGGTGAACTGCGTGATTAAGAGCGTGGTTTTTGCCATTACGATTATGTGGATTGCATTGTTCAACGGCTATGATGCAATACCGACCTCTGAAGGGATTAGTCGCGCGACCACGCGCACCGTCGTGCATTCGTCGCTGGCGGTCTTAGGATTAGATTTTGTGCTGACAGCACTGATGTTTGGGAACTGATGCAATGCAAACGAAAAAAAGTGAAATTTGGGTTGGCGTGTTTATGCTTATCGCATTGTGTGCGGTAGTGTTCCTGTGCTTGCAGGTTGCGAATGTTAAGTCGCTGGGCAATGAACCCACTTATCGTATCTATGCGACCTTCGATAATATTGGTGGTTTGAAAGCGCGTTCACCGATCAAAATCGGTGGGGTAGTCATCGGGCGTGTTGCTGATATTACGCTAGACCCTAAAACCTATTTGCCACGCGTGGCGATGGATATCAACGAGCAATACAACAATATTCCGGACACGAGCTCATTGGCTATCCGTACCTCAGGGCTTCTAGGTGAGCAATTTCTCGCATTAAACGTCGGTTTTGAAGATCCTGAGATGGGGACTGCTATTTTAAAAGATGGCGGAACGATTCAGGACACCAAATCAGCCATGGTGTTGGAAGATTTGATCGGCCAGTTCTTGTATAAGAGCGGCAACGATGATGCCAACAAGAAAGACAGCGCTTCAGATGACGCTTCTGCGCCAGCTGAGGCTCCGGCAGCACATTAATTTAGGGGATTTATACATGTTTAAACGTATTTTGATGGTGGCGCTGCTGGTCGTGGCGCCAATGTCTTCAACACTGGCAAATGCCGCCGTTGATCAGACGAACCCTTACAAACTGATGGATGCTGCGGCTAAGCAGACATTTGATCGTCTGAAAAATGAACAGCCGAAGATTAAGCAAGATCCAAATTACCTGCGTACTATCGTTCATGAAGAACTCATGCCTTATGTACAGGTAAAATATGCTGGCGCTTTGGTGTTGGGTCAGTACTATCGCGGTGCGACACCCGCGCAGCGTGAAGCTTATTTCAAAGCGTTCCAATCTTACTTAGAGCAGGCGTATGGTCAAGCGTTAGCCATGTATCACGGCCAGACATACAATATTGCGCCTGAACGTGCTCTGGGCGATGCGACTATCGTTCCTATTCGTGTGACTATCATTGATCCGCAGGGCCGCCCTCCAGTACGTCTGGATTTCCAATGGCGTAAGAACAGCCAAACGGGAAATTGGCAGGCATTTGATATGATTGCGGAGGGTGTAAGTATGATCACCACGAAGCAAAACGAGTGGGCGTCCATTTTGCGTCAGAACGGCGTTGATGGTTTGACTAAGCAGCTGATTTCTTCTGCCCAGCAGCCTATTACGCTGGATCAAAAATAATGGCGGCGAATGTCCTGCAATGGCGTAGCGAAGAGGATACTCTCAAGCTGATTGGCATTCTCGACAGAGATTCGCTGATGAGCTTTTGGGACGATCGCCACACTTTGCTTGAAGGTAAGAAACGTCTGGATTTGAGTGGATTAGAACGGGTGGACTCTGCGGGGCTAGCGATGCTGGTTCATGTGCAAAACACCGGTGCCACTAGCGCCCCTCAGATCGTTATTACCGGTGTGAGTGAGCGTTTACGCACGCTGATCGCACTCTACAATCTTAATGACATACTTTTGACAGATAGCGCTTTGTTATCATCCTAACTTAGTGCAATTATTAGGATTATTTCTAAAGCCCTCGATAACGATGCTATCGGGGGCTTTTCTTTGTTTAAGATGGGGCGTATTTCCTCTAATATGGGCGGCTTAAGTTCTTTTTGGCTTATACCCGTTGCATATGCGTTGGCGGTCTTCGTTTACCTTAGACACATCCCCACGTAAGTCCTGATGGCTAGCTTGATTGCCGTCAGTATGTGCTTCGAATTATCTCGGGTATGAAGAGCATCTGGCCAAGAATGCTAAAATGATTTTCTTATTTTTTATAATTCAATGATTGAGCGCCCATGGACAACAATGAAATTAAAGATGTGTTGATGAACGCATTATCCCTGCAGGAAGCCCATGTGACCGGTGACGGCAGCCACTTTCAGGTGATTGTTGTCGGTGAACAGTTTGCCGGTATGAGCCGAGTCAAAAAACAGCAGACAGTGTATGCGCCTCTAATGGAATACATTGCAGATAACAGAATTCATGCTCTGTCGATTAAGGCATTCACGCCTGAAGAATGGCAGCGCGACCGCAAGCTTAACGCATTGTGATCCCCATACTCGCTATTACCGCTCGCGGTGATGGTTGTTTTAAATGATTAACTGAGATCGGTAATAATGGATAAATTTCGTGTGCAGGGGCCCACTCGCCTAAGCGGCGAGGTCACCATTTCTGGTGCGAAGAACGCAGCTCTGCCAATTTTGTTCGCTGCATTGCTGGCTGAAGAGCCGGTAGAAATTCAAAACGTGCCGAAGTTGAAAGACATCGACACGACGATGAAATTGTTAAGCCAATTGGGTGTACGCGTCGAACGTAATGGTTCAGTCCATGTGGATGCGAGCAACGTTAATGAGCTGTGCGCACCTTATGATCTGGTGAAAACCATGCGTGCTTCTATCTGGGCGTTAGGTCCATTGGTCGCACGTTTTGGTTATGGTCAGGTTTCTCTGCCCGGCGGTTGTGCGATCGGCGCGCGTCCGGTTGACCTGCATATCACAGGGTTAGAACAGCTGGGTGCTGAGATTAAGCTGGAAGAGGGCTACGTTAAAGCCTCTGTCGATGGTCGCCTGAAAGGTGCGCATATCGTCATGGATAAGGTTAGCGTTGGCGCGACCGTTACCATCATGAGCGCAGCGACGCTGGCGGAAGGGACAACCGTGATTGAAAACGCCGCGCGTGAGCCGGAGATCGTGGATACTGCGAATTTCCTCAATACGCTGGGCGCTAAAATCTCGGGCGCCGGTACAGATCGCATTACTATTGAAGGCGTTGCTCGTCTAGGCGGCGGTGTTTACCGCGTATTGCCAGATCGTATTGAAACCGGTACTTTCCTGATCGCTGCTGCAGTGACTCGTGGGAAAATCATTTGCCGTAATACGCGCCCAGATACTTTGGATGCGGTATTAGCGAAACTGCGCGAAGCGGGTGCAGATATTGAAGTGGGTGAAGATTGGATCTCGCTGGATATGCATGGCGAGCGCCCGAAAGCGGTTACCGTACGTACCGCGCCACATCCGGGGTTCCCAACGGATATGCAGGCACAGTTCAGCCTATTGAATCTGGTGGCTGAAGGTACCGGTGTGATCACTGAGACCATCTTCGAAAACCGCTTCATGCATATTCCTGAGCTTATCCGTATGGGCGCTCATGCTGAGATCGAAGGTAATACGGCGATTTGCTACGGCGTGGAGAAATTGTCTGGTGCACAGGTTATGGCAACTGACCTGCGTGCGTCTGCAAGTCTGGTTATTGCAGGCTGCGTCGCGGAAGGCACAACTATCGTCGATCGTATTTACCACATCGACCGTGGTTATGACCGCATCGAGAACAAATTAAGCGCCTTGGGCGCAAACATCGAGCGTGTTAAAGGCGAGTAACTCGGCCTGAGCTTAAAAATAAAAACGCCATCTTTCGATGGCGTTTTTTATGATCGCTGATCAAGCTAGCTGAACAAGTTAATCTACGTTCGGGAATTCTTCAATTGTCACGCTAAGCGTCATGCGCTCGCCATTGCGCATAATGATAACGGGGACAACGGTGCCAGGGCGAATTTCAGCAACCTGATCCATGGTTTCGGCGGCGCTGACGGCAGGCTTGCCATCCACATTAAGCACGATATCTCCGGGTTGGATCCCGGCATTTGCGGCTGGGCCATTAGCCGCAACATCCCGCACGATAATGCCCTGAATTCGCTCCATTGCATTGGCCTGAGGCTGGTTTCTTGCTGGCGCTATTTCACGCCCGCTCACGCCGATAAAGCCGCGAATAACGCGTCCGTCGCGGATCAGTTTTGCCATAATTTTGCTAGAAAGCGCGGTAGGGATAGCAAAACCGATACCCTCAGGGGTTTCGCCATCGTTGCTTTTGTCTAGTGATAGCGTGTTGATGCCGACGAGTTCGCCCAGCGTGTTAACCAATGCCCCGCCAGAGTTGCCGTGATTGATGGAAGCATCGGTCTGCAAAAAGTTCTGGTGTCCATAGGTGCTTAAACCGACACGCCCAGTAGCACTGATAATTCCCTGCGTGGTCGTTTGCCCAATGTTGTAGGGGTTACCAATGGCGAGCACTACGTCACCAATATGAGGAACCCGCGAAGGGTTTATCGTAATGACGGGCAGATTAGTGGCTTCAATTTTCAGCACGGCTAAATCGGTGAGCGTATCAGAACCGACCAGCATGGCCTCAAAGACACGACCATCTTGTAACGCGACGACGATTTGGTCTGCGCCGCTGACCACGTGTTTATTGGTAAGAATGTAACCCTTGCTGTCCATGATAACGCCTGAACCCAGAGTTTTGATCGCCAATCCATTATTGCCCTGACCGTTGTTGCTCATGCTGCCGTTGTATACGTTAACGACGGCAGGGGCTGCACGTTTCACCGCAGAGTTATAGCTGACGGGAGACTCTTCAAACGACGCCGTTTTAAACAGCGAGAACAGTCCTGCCGGACGCAGTGATGGCACCGCAATCAGCAAAATGATGGCTACCACAAAACCCAGAAAAACTGAGCGTAATATCTTAGTAAACATGAAGTTTCTGAAAGGGTAATAAAAGATAGGCGAAGGATAACAGAGAAAATCGGGCACGGCACACGCCTATGCCCGATTTTTGTGCGGTTTTTGTATAATTTGTGCTTTTGTTAAAGCAATATTAGCGAATCAGTAGATACAGACCTTCACCGTTGCGCAGCATGTGCAGAGCGATAACCGGTGGGTTAGCTGCCAGCGCTTTACGTAAGGACGCGATATCGCGGATACGTTCGCTGTTGACGCCGATGATCAGGTCGCCTTTATGCATTCCCATCTGAGCGGCGACGGAGCCTTTTGCCACGTCGTCGATCTTGATACCCGGAGTGCCTTTGACATCACCATCGCTCAAGGTGGCGCCCTGCAGCGCTGGGCTGATATTTTCTGCCTGAGTGGTGGTTACTCCGCTATTTTCCAAAGTCACAGGAATGACGAGCGGTTTGCCATTACGCAGCAGGCCAAGTTTCAATACGGTGCCTGGTGCCGCAGAGCCTATTTTAGCGCGCAGCTCGGCGAAACTACTGAGCGGGTTGCCATCTAAGGCTGTAATGACGTCACCTGCTTTAATGCCGGCTTTGGCCGCGGCAGAGTTAGGCAGAACTTCGTTAACGAAGGCTCCGCGTTGGGCTTCTAACTTGAAGGCCTGAGCCAAGTCAGCCGTCATTTCACGGCCGCGAATGCCGAGCACTCCGCGTTTGACTTCGCCATATTTGATCAATTGGGCGCTCAGGCTCTGAGCCATATTGCTAGGAATGGCAAAGCCGATACCGACGTTACCGCCGCCAGGCGCTAAAATAGCGGTATTAATGCCAATGAGCTCACCGTTGAGGTTAATCAGAGCACCGCCGGAGTTGCCGCGGTTGATCGCTGCATCGGTCTGAATAAAGTTTTCTAAACCTTCAAGGTTCAAACCGCTACGGCCTAATGCGGACACAATCCCTGAGGTTGCAGTTTGGCCAATGCCAAATGGATTACCAACGGCGACGGCAAAATCACCCACTCGCAGTTTGTCTGAATCCGCGATTTTTATCGCAGTCAGGTTTTTTGCATCAGTCAGTTGGATTAGCGCGATATCAGATTGTTCGTCACGGCCAATCAGTTTGGCTACGTATTCGCGACCGTCGTTAAGCTGTACTTTGATCGTTGTTGCGTTGCTAATGACGTGGTTGTTAGTGAG
This sequence comes from Hafnia sp. HMSC23F03, assembly GCF_001816025.1. NCBI lineage: Bacteria > Pseudomonadati > Pseudomonadota > Gammaproteobacteria > Enterobacterales > Hafniaceae > Hafnia > Hafnia sp. HMSC23F03. The sequence goes on along the minus strand of NZ_KV824242.1, from coordinate 52,161 downwards.
GACGTAGCCCTTGGCGGCATCAATAATGACACCAGAGCCCAAACCTTCAAACTGGCGTTCTCCGCCCTTAGTTTCCGGTGTCGGTTTGGTATTTTGCATGCCTTCAACGTGAACGCTGACCACGGCTGGCAACACTTTTTCCAGCATTGGCGCCAAGCTCGGAACATTTTGTCCGGCAACAATGGGCGGCAAGGTGGCATTGGCTATCGGCGCAGACAACATTGTTAAGCCCATGCTTAAAGCAAGTGTACTGAGTAATAAAGATTTTTTCTTCATCATTGAATGGTTTCTCATGGCCTATATAAGGTGTCAATGTGTCTCAGGCGAATTGAATTCACTGTGTTACTCAGAACGAAGAGCACGTATTAAGTTCCACAATTTCAGAATAATAAAGTGGGTATTAGGAAGAAAGATTAAAAGGGTGGCTGTTAGAAAAACAGCCACCGAAGAGCGATTATTTGTCGCGACGTTCAGCGCGTAGCAAACCTGATGCACCTTCGGAGTAATCACGAGGTGGGAATTCTACGGGGGCCTGATCGTTATCGGCTTCGGTCAGACGATAGCGGAATGGATTGTCCTGTGGCGGCATATCCGGCAGCAGGTTATTTGAGCTTTTCGCCATATGTTGGTAAAGCTGGCGATAATCGCTCGCCATGTTATCCAGCAGTTCAGCACTGTGAGCAAAGTGGCTCACTAACTCTTGACGATATTGCTCCAATTCGTTTTTGCTTTTTTCCAGCTCGTTTTGCAGCACCTGCTGCTGACGGAGTTTTCGGTTGCCAAAACGCATCGCTACCGCACCAATCACGATACCGACGACTAAACCAATAAGCGCATACTCCCAGGTCATGATGACTCCTATCTGTATATAGAATGTGCTTTCGTTTGCTATTTTACTTAGTAGGGGTTCAACGACATATCCTACACATAAGCACACTATAACCGTTAACCTTGTCTGAGTGGAATCCTGAAGGTGTATTGCTGAGAGGTTTTCGTGCAAAAACAATCAGCGCTACGAGACAAAACATCGTTAACAGGCGACAATTGGTCGTTAAGCTGCGCGAAAAGCAGCGTTCGTGATTTTTAAAATTGTTTACAACAAAGATAATAATTCAGTAGGGACCCTGTACCTGATGCCATCAAATCGCACAACGTCCGTGATGACGCCTGCAATGCTGTACCAGCAGGCGTTAGATGCCGGAGATTACCAGCCTGATGCCGTGCAGCGGCAAACCGTCGATGCCCTGACGGTTATTCAGCAAGCGCTTATCGAAAAAGAGAATGCAACGCTACCGCCAGAGAGCGGCGGACTGCGCGGCCGCTTGCAGCGACTATGGGGGAAGCCCACGTCTAAGCAGCAAGTGCCCGTCCAAGGTCTGTATATGTGGGGCGGTGTTGGCCGCGGGAAGACATGGCTGATGGATATGTTTTTCCACAGTCTTCCCGGTGAACGTAAACTGCGCCTGCATTTCCATCGCTTTATGTTGCGTGTTCAGGAAGAATTGGTCGCGCTTCAGGGGCATGAAAATCCGCTTGAAATCATCGCCGACGGTTTTAAAGCCGAAACTGACGTGTTGTGCTTTGATGAGTTTTTTGTGTCTGATATTACCGACGCTATGCTGCTCGGTACCTTATTACAGGCTCTCTTTGCTCGCGGCATTACGCTGGTATCAACATCGAATATCCCGCCGGATAATCTTTACTATAACGGTTTGCAGCGTGCGCGCTTCCTGCCCGCGATCGATCTTATAAAGCAGTATTGTACCGTGATGAACGTGGACGCCGGCATTGATTATCGCTTGCGTACCCTGACACAGGCGGGGCTCTATTTTTCGCCGATGAATAATGAAACACGCCACCACATGGATGAGATGTTTGCCAAACTGGCCGGTAACGTGGGGGAAATCAATCCAGTATTAGAGATTAATCATCGCCCGCTCCCAGCGTTGTGCCGTTCCGGAGGCGTATTATCCGTTGAATTTTCGGTGCTGTGCGAAGACGCGCGCAGCCAGCTTGATTACATAGCGCTTTCTCGCAGCTATCACACTGTCTTTTTGCATCACGTCAAAAAGATGGACAAGCTAAACGAAAATGCCGCTCGCCGTTTTTTGGCGCTGGTTGATGAATTCTACGAGCGGCATGTAAAATTGATCATTAGCGCTGAGTTATCGATGTTTGAGATCTATCAGGGCGAGCATCTTAAGTTTGAATATCAGCGCTGTTTGTCGCGCCTACAGGAGATGCAGAGTGAAGATTACCTGCGTCTAGAGCATTTACCGTAAAGGTTTGTTTAAAAAACACTCGCATCCGGTGTTGCTGTCTACCGGATGCAGTCACAAAATCAATTTTACCCCGAAAAATTATTCGATCTTTAGATTCTACTTCTCTATAATCTTGCGACCCCACGTTACAACGAAGTTTTTTTTCCCAAAAACTTTATGTGCCGGCATTGGCTATTCGAAGGGGTAGGTTTGCTGGACGATGGTCGTGTGAGCCTCTAATACATTTACTTTTTTACACAGGTAAGCGTTTGGGTGTTCACCAACGTGTAACTTAAATTGGGTAAGCTTTTAATGAAAACTTTTACAGCTAAGCCAGAAACCGTAAAACGTGACTGGTACGTAGTTGATGCAGACGGCAAGACTCTGGGCCGTTTGGCTACTGAACTGGCTCGTCGCCTGCGTGGCAAGCATAAAGCGGAATACACTCCGCACGTTGATACTGGTGATTACATCATCGTTCTGAACGCAGAAAAAGTTGCTGTAACTGGCAACAAGCGTTCTGACAAGATTTATTACCATCACACCGGCCACATCGGTGGTATCAAACAAGCGACCTTTGAAGAGATGATTGCTCGCCACCCTGAGCGTGTCATTGAGATCGCGGTTAAAGGCATGCTGCCGAAGGGCCCGCTGGGTCGTGCTATGTACCGTAAACTGAAAGTTTACGCAGGTAACGAGCACAATCACGCGGCACAGCAACCGCAAGTTCTTGACATTTAATCGGGATTATAGGCAATGGCTGAAACTCAATACTACGGCACTGGTCGCCGCAAAAGCTCCGCCGCTCGCGTTTTTATCAAGCCGGGTAGTGGTAACATCGTAATTAACCAGCGCAGCCTGGAACAGTACTTCGGTCGCGAAACTGCCCGCATGGTAGTTCGTCAGCCGCTGGAACTGGTCGACATGGTTGGTAAATTTGACCTGTACATCACTGTTAAAGGTGGTGGTATTTCTGGTCAGGCTGGTGCAATCCGTCACGGTATCACTCGTGCACTGATGGAATATGATGAGTCTCTGCGTGGCGAACTGCGTAAAGCAGGTTTCGTTACCCGTGATGCTCGTCAGGTTGAACGTAAGAAAGTCGGTCTGCGTAAAGCACGTCGTCGTCCTCAGTTCTCCAAACGTTAATGTTTTTCTGCTTCGGCAGAACATTAATACTAAAAGCCCGGCTTGCCGGGCTTTTTTGTACCTATAAAATTCCAGAAAGCTCGGAAATTTACGTGTTGTAAACTTATTACACTATGAAATAACCAACGCTTCCCCACAACACGGCCAAATTCTGTTAAACTATCTCCCACTTTTGCGCCCTGTTATCCGTACAATTGTTGAGCAATAGAGGCTGTAAATAATCTAACCCATTATTTATGCGTCGATTTTATAGCTTATGCGGTTTACAGGTGTGACAACAAATCTCTGGATAGCGCTCTTAATGGCGACTATTCATACCGTTTTCTAGATAAACTTGGAGGTTTTCATGGCTGTCGCTGCCAACAAACGTTCGGTAATGACGCTGTTTTCCGGCCCGACCGACATCTTTAGCCATCAAGTACGTATCGTACTGGCTGAAAAGGGTGTCAGCGTCGAGATTGAGCAGGTCGAGATGGATAACCTGCCGCAGGATCTGATTGACCTCAACCCGTACCGCACAGTACCAACGTTGGTTGACCGTGAACTGACTCTGTATGAATCCCGCATCATCATGGAATATCTGGACGAGCGTTTCCCTCATCCACCACTGATGCCAGTTTATCCCGTTGCCCGTGGTGAAAGCCGTCTGATGATGCATCGTATCGAAAACGACTGGTATTCACTGCTGCACAAAATTGAAAAAGGCACCGCTCAGGAAGCTGATAACGCGCGTAAACAGCTGCGTGAAGAGTTGCTGGCAATCGCCCCTGTCTTTACTCAGAAGCCATTCTTCATGAGCGACGAGTTCAGCCTGGTTGACTGCTATTTGGCTCCGCTGTTGTGGCGTCTGCCGGTGCTGGGCATTGAACTGTCTGGTGCAGGTTCTAAAGAATTGAAAATCTACATGACTCGTGTCTTTGAGCGTGATGCATTCTTGGCTTCTATGACCGAAGCTGAGCGCGAAATGCGTCTGCACACCCGAGGCTAATCATGGAATTGTCTCAAATGTCGCCACGCCGCCCTTTCTTGCTGCGTGCCTTCTATGAGTGGTTACTTGATAACCAGCTTACGCCGCATCTGGTGGTTGATGTTAACCGCCATGGTGTGATGGTGCCGATGGAGTTTGCGCGCGATGGGCAAATCGTGTTGAACATCGCACCGCGGGCTGTGGGTAATCTAGAGCTGGGTGATGATGCCGTTCGTTTCAATGCACGGTTCGGTGGCGTTCCTCGCAACGTGTATGTGCCGATTTCTGCTGTGATGGCAATTTATTCGCGTGAAAATGGCGCTGGCACGATGTTTGAACCAGAACCCGCTTATGAGAATGAGATGCCACTGATGTCAGTGGAAGATGAAGAGGCGTCGAGCGAGCCTAGCATGACGGTGATTGATGGCAATTTACCGGATTCATCGACAGAGTCTGATGATGATGGCGATGAGCCAACGCCGCCGCCGCGTGGTCGTCCTTCACTTCGCGTCGTGAAGTAATCTCTTGAAGACAGTAAAAAAGCCAGTCATATGACTGGCTTTTTTGTTTTTGAAATCTCAAAAATAGCCACTTACTTGGCTAGATTCAGTGCAGCCATAGTCCGTAATTTTGTTTCTCTTGCCTGTTCCGGTGCGGCCTGTACCAGCAGGGTATAGAGCAGGTCTATCACAAATAGCTGTGCAGTTTTGGTACCCATCGAATCGCCTTGCAGTGTCCCCTGTCGGTTTCCATTAATCAGGCTGAAATCCGCAGTTTCGCTCAGCGGTGAACCAAGATTGTGTGTTAGCGCAACGGTAGTGGCTCCGGCCTGTTTAGCCAGTTTAAGCGCATGCACGGTTTCATCAGAATCACCTGAATGGCTGATGGCAACCGCAACGTCGCCCGCTTTGAGTAGGGTTGCCTGCATATACATAAAGTGGTTATTGGTTACGGCATCGACGCGTAATCCAATGCGCATCAGTTTATGTTTCATATCTTCGGCGGTGATCCCCGATGAACCGACACCAAAAATATATACCGATTGGCTGTTTCTCAAGGCATCGACCACCAGACTCACTTGCTGCATATCAAGCAGGTTCAATGTTTCAGACAGCACGTTATTAATAGTATTTTGCAGCTTCCGTCCGATGGTATGAGCATCATCAGACGCCGTGATTTCCGCATCTAGCAGTGGGCTGCTTGCTTCAGCATCGGAGGTGGCCAGCTCGATCGCCAAATCCATTTTAAAATCTTGAAATCCTTTATAGCCCAGCGTGCGGCAAAAACGGATCACCGTGGCTTCTCCCGCCTGAGTTTCTCGCGAAAGCTCGGCAATCGAAAGCTGTGTGACACGCAGCGGCGATTGAAGAATATAGTGTGCAATGCGTTGAGCAACGCGGGTTAGGCTGTTTTGCATTGCACCTAATGTATCGAGAATTTTTCCCGGTTTGAGGCGAGGGGCTTGTGACTCCATAAATTCCCTGTTTATACGTGCTGACGTGGTTATCGCAGCTGAGAGCTAATGCATCAGAGCGTAGCAAGAGTAGGGCGCTAAAAAAAGCGTGATATACATATAGGGGGTACATGTCTATCACGCGGTCAAAGAGGAGCAGTGGTACTATCGTATTGTTATTATTATCTTTGATGACTTATTTAGCGAGGAGGCTGTGGTGAACTTTTATCACAGCTTTCTTAATCTTCTGAGAATCATTAATCGTGCAGCCCGGCTTGTGTGGCTCATTCGGTAGAAAAATAGCGAACATTCCAGGCGCCATATGGACGGTCTGTCGTTGTTCGAGGCTGTCGCATAGCTGGTAGTCATCATCTTCATGATAGATATCAGGCTGTTGTGCCGAACCCTCTAGGCCAAAATCAATGCGCTCTGCACCGCTGAGTAATATTTGGATATCCAGATATTCCCGATGCAGCTCGTAGCGCTTACTTTCTGCGGCTGACGTGTCAAAGGCCATCACATTGATAAAAATATCCTCTCCATCAATCTCGTAGCGACCAGCGTCTAGCGTTGCGAGCTCTCGGGTCAAGGCTTGTTTTATGATTGCGCGCAGTGAGCTTGATAACCCTGTTTGTACGCTGAGATCTGAAATCTTTCCAAGGATCATAGAAGTTATCCCTTATTGAACGGAATGAGCCTGTGCGGCAAATAATGCTGCGCCGATTAATCCAGCATCGTGTTGGTAATGCGCGGCAACGATAGGCACGTGAAATGGTGCCGGAAGTAAACTGAGCTGCTGCTTTACCTGCTGTAGATAACCAGACGCTAAACCGACACTTCCTCCTAAAACAATGCATTCGGTATCCAGTAATGCCTTAAGGTTTGCGATAAGCTGGCAAATGCTTTGTGCGGATTTTTCCACTAGCTGCTGAGCTTGTTGGTTTCCGTTTTGTGCTTCAGCGAAGATTTGTCGGGCATTTTTCCCCTGTAATTCGTGCTGAGCGGCGGCGGCAATCGCTCGGCCAGAGGCGATGGCTTCGACACATCCCGTACGTCCGCATCCACAGCGCGGCCCGTTTGGGTCGGCTAATGAGTGGCCAATATGTCCCGCAAACGCATGGGGGCCGGTCAACAGCTCACCGTTGATAACAATGCCACCGCCGACGCCCGTAGATACCGTGATAAATACGATATGCCTGAACTGTTCCGCTAAGTGGCTGTATTCAGCCCATGCGGCAGCTTGTGCGTCGTTCAAAAGATAGCAGGGAAGCTTGGTCAGATTTTCTAAGGTGTTTTGCAGCGGAAACTGATTAAGCCCTCCCAAGTTATCTGGATTGAGTGCGGTGAGAATACCGTTATCGATGATTCCAGTAGAGGCTACGGCAACGCATTGTGCTTGACCTTGGTAGTGGGAGACAAGCTGTGTCAACGCCGTGGTCAATGCTTGCGGCGATGAACTAGCCGGTGTTGATATTTCCTGACGCTGCGATATCTGCTGGTCTGCGTTGATAAGCGCTGCTGCCAGCTTAGTTCCACCAATATCAATGGCGAGTATGTTCATCAGCAGCTCCCTGTTAGCGCTTAACGGCTTGGCTAAACCATTGGCAGATATGTTCAATGCGGGTGATTGCTGAACCAACGGTAACGGCCCAAGCCCCCTGTTCGATGGCCTTGGCGGCCAGCGCCGGAGAGTTGTATCGTCCCTCGGCAATGACGCGACAGCCTGCGTTGCTTAGCTCAGACACCATCGTCAAATCTGGCTCGTCAGGTATTTCTCCACCGGTATAACCAGACAGCGTTGTGCCGATAAATTCGACGCCTTTTTGTTGGCACTCAAGGCCTTCTTCCCGTGTCGAGCTGTCAGCCATAGCCAATAGACCGTGATGGCGTATGCGTGCCAGCAGATCGTCAATTTCGACGGGTCTTGAGCGGAACGTTGCGTCGAAAGCGATGATATCGGCTCCGGCTTCAGCGAGCGCATCGATGTCAGATAAATAAGGTGTAATACGTACGGGTGAATCTTCTAGATCACGTTTGACGATCCCGATGATCGGTACTGAAATATGCGGCCGAACGGCTTTTAAGTTTGTAATGCCTTCGATTCGTATGGCTACAGCGCCAGCCGACACAGCCGCTTGAGCCATTGCGGTGACGATTTCCGGACGATCCATTGGACTATTAGGCACAGGTTGGCAAGAAACGATCAATCCTCCCTGTTCACGCACGCGCTGTTCTAAATCGGCTAGTAGTGACATTTTGCTCCATCCAAAAAGATTATTTGAAGTTTAACTCCAAAATACAATATTCGACGGAGTGGAACGACATCAAGTATTCATTGGCTGAAATGTGAACAGGGTCATAAAGTCGACCGCGAGAAACAAAAAACGGAGCCGAAGCTCCGTTTTTTGGGGAAGTTGCTATCCGAAGGGATTTTACGCTGCCGAATTACACTTCCAAATAGCTCATGATCCCTTCTGCGGCTTTGCGGCCTTCTGCTATGGCCGTGACGACCAAGTCAGAACCACGCACGGCGTCACCGCCGGCGAAGATTTTAGGGTTACTGGTCTGGAAAGCATTATGGCTTCCTTCTGGTGCGATGATGCGTCCTTGTTTATCCAAGTTCACATCATGCTCTGCCAGCCAGCTCATCGAGTGAGGGCGGAAACCAAATGCCATGACAACGGCATCTGCATCCAAAACATGTTCAGAACCGGCGATAGGCTGCGCTACGCGACGTCCAGCAGCGTCAGGCTCACCCAGTTCGGTACGCACCATCTTCACGCCGCAGACTCGGCCAGAGCTATTGAGTTCAAGGCTTAATGGTTGCAGATTGAACATGAATTCCACGCCTTCTTCGCGCGCGTTTTTCACTTCGCGTTTAGAGCCTGGCATATTCTTTTCATCACGGCGATATGCGCAGGTGACCTGCGTCGCCCCTTGACGGATGGATGTACGAACGCAGTCCATCGCGGTGTCACCACCGCCGAGCACCACCACGCGTTTGCCTTCCATACTGATGTAAGGCTCTTCTTCGCTAGCGTCGTAGCCCATCAGTTGTTTAGTATTAGCGATGAGGAACGGCAGCGCGTCGAATACACCGCTGGCATCTTCATTTTCTAAGCCACCGCGCATAGATTGATAGGTGCCCACACCAAGGAAAACGGCGTCATATTCATTCAGTAGCTCGCTGATTTGCACGTCTTTACCCACTTCGGTATTCAGACGAAACTCGATCCCCATACCGGTGAAAATTTCGCGACGCTTGGTCATGACTTCTTTTTCCAGCTTAAAGGCTGGAATTCCGAAGGTAAGCAGGCCACCAATTTCTGGATGGCGGTCGAATACGACGGCTTGTACGCCGTTGCGCGCTAACACATCAGCACAGGCTAAACCTGCGGGGCCTGCGCCAATAACGGCAACGCGTTTCCCCGTTGGCTGCACGTGTGACATGTCAGGTTTCCAGCCCATGGCGAGCGCTTTATCATTGATATAGCGCTCGATATTGCCGATGGTCACGGCACCAAACTCGTCATTAAGCGTACAAGAACCTTCACACAGACGATCCTGTGGGCATACGCGTCCACATACTTCGGGAAGGCTGTTGGTCTGGTGTGCCAGATCGGCGGCTTCCATAATGCGGCCTTCGTTTGCCAGCTTCAGCCAGTTCGGAATGTAGTTATGTACCGGGCATTTCCACTCACAGTATGGATTGCCGCATGACAGACAGCGGTCTGCTTGCGACTTAGCCTGTGTTTCAGAAAAGGGCTCGTAAATTTCTACAAACTCGATCTTACGGATCTTGAGCGGCTTCTTAGGCGGATCAACGCGCTGTAGGTCAATAAATTGATAAACATTCTGGCTCATTTTTTTCTCCGCCCTTACTGCGCCTGTACCCGCAGCTCAGCTGCGGAACGACTACGGTGACCTAACAGTGCTTTCACATCGCTGGATTTTGGTTTGATCAGCGCAAACTTTGGTGCCCATTCTGGCCAGTGCGCTAAGATCTCTTCGCCACGGCTCGATCCCGTTAGCTGTACATGTTCGGTGATTAAACCTCGCAGATGTTCTTCATGGATCGCTAACTGATCCATACTTAGCACTTCTACCAGTTCAGGGTTAACGCGTTTGCGGAACTCGCCGTCTTCGTCCAGCACATAGGCAAAGCCACCCGTCATACCCGCGCCGAAGTTGATGCCAGTCCGTCCCATAACACAAACGATACCGCCGGTCATGTACTCACAGCCGTTATCACCAATGCCTTCAACCACGGTGATTGCGCCGGAGTTGCGCACAGCGAAGCGTTCTCCTGCGCGGCCAGCGGCAAACAGTTTTCCTCCGGTTGCGCCGTACAAACAGGTATTACCAATGATGCTGGCTTCGTGGCTACGGAAAGCGGAGCCGACGGGAGGGCGAACCACAATCTTGCCTCCCGCCATACCTTTACCGACGTAGTCGTTCGCATCACCCGTTAAGGTGAGCTCTACGCCACCTGCGTTCCACACGCCAAAACTTTGCCCAGCAGTGCCGGTGAACTGCGCTTTGATCGGATCGCTTGCTAGCCCCTGATCGCCATGCTGTTCAGCAATGGCGCCAGACAACGATGCGCCGACGGAACGATCGGTGTTGCGGATATCAAAGAACACGGTTTTGCTTTGCTTGGCTTCAATATTGGCCTGTACCTGCGCCAGCAGTTCCTTGTTGAGTAAACCTTTATCAAACGAAGGATTGCTCTCAGTGCAATACACGGCTTTGCCTGGTTTAGGTTCTGCGGTTTTCAGCAGCGCCGACAGATCCAGTTTGTTTTGCTTGGCGGTGAAACCATCCAGTTCCAGCAGTAAATCTGTGCGGCCAATCAGATCGACCAAACGAGTTACGCCCAGCTCCGCCATCAGCTCGCGAGTTTCACGGGCAATGAATTGGAAGTAGTTGGCTACGCGCTCCGGTAAACCGTGGAAGTGGTTGCGGCGTAGTTTTTCATCCTGCGTAGCCACACCGGTTGCACAGTTGTTCAAATGACAAATACGCAGATATTTGCAGCCCAACGCGACCATTGGACCGGTGCCGAAGCCGAAACTCTCAGCGCCTAAAATGGCTGCTTTAATAATATCGACGCCGGTTTTTAGGCCACCATCGACCTGTAGGCGGATCTTGTGACGTAAGCCGTTTGCCACCAGAGCTTGTTGAGTTTCAACCAGCCCAAGTTCCCACGGACAGCCTGCGTATTTCACCGATGACAGCGGGCTTGCCCCCGTTCCGCCATCGTAGCCAGCAATGGTGATGAGATCGGCATAGGCTTTGGCTACACCGGTCGCGATAGTGCCAACGCCGGGCTCAGAGACCAATTTGACCGAGATTAATGCTTTTGGGTTGACCTGTTTCAAATCGAAAATCAGCTGTGCTAAGTCTTCGATAGAGTAAATATCGTGGTGCGGTGGCGGTGAAATGAGCGTTACGCCAGGTACGGAGTAGCGCAACTTGGCGATATACGGCGTGACTTTATCGCCCGGTAACTGACCACCTTCGCCAGGTTTTGCTCCCTGAGCCACTTTAATCTGAATCACGTCGGCGTTGACCAGATAGGCTGGTGTGACGCCAAAGCGTCCCGAAGCGACCTGCTTAATGCGGGAAACTTTGTTGGTTTTGTAGCGTGCAGGATCTTCGCCGCCTTCGCCGGAGTTAGAGAATCCGCCCAAACCGTTCATGGCTTCAGCCAGCGCTTCATGAGCTTCTGGACTCAGTGCCCCAATCGACATAGCCGCGGTATCAAAACGTTTGAATAGCTCACTAGCAGGCTCAACGTTATCCACGGCAATAGCTTCACCTTTCGGTGTGATTTGAAGTAAATCACGTAGAGTGGATACCGGACGTTCGTTCACCAGCTTGGCATACTTCTGATAATCTTCGTATTCACCACTTTTAACCGCTGCCTGTAGGGTATTAACCACGTCAGGGTTGTACATGTGGTATTCACCGTCATGAACGAATTTCAGCAGACCGCCCTGATCCAACGGTTTGCGTTTTAGCCACGCCCGTTTAGACAGGTTTTGCAGATCCTGTTGGAAGTCGCTGAAACCTGCACCACCGATACGACTGACGACGCCAGGGAAGCACAGATTGCTGACTTCACGATGTAAACCAACCGCTTCAAACAGTTTGGAGCAGCGATATGATGCGATGGTAGAAATCCCCATCTTCGACATGATTTTGTACAGACCTTTGTTGATGCCGTTGCGATAGTTCAGCATCACGTCACGGTATTTTTTGTCGATAGCGTGGGAGTCGGCCAGCTTGGCGAGAGTTTCATATGCCAGATACGGATAGATTGCCGTCGCGCCGAAACCAAGCAGTACCGCAAAGTGGTGGGGATCGCGAGCGCTGGCGGTTTCAACAATGATGTTAGCGTCGCAGCGCAGATTCTTTTCCACCAGACGTTGCTGAATAGAGCCAACCGCCATTGGCGCAGGTACCGGTAAACGTTCAGCGCTGATGTTGCGGTCAGACAGAACCAGCAGCACGGCACCGCCACGCACTTTCTGCTCTGCCTCTTCGCACAGCGCATGAATCGCCTGCTGTAAATCGGTTTGCTGCGGATCAAACGTCAGATCGAGCGTTTCTGCGCGGTAATGTTCGCTGTCCTGTGTGGTTAACTGGGTGAAATCTGAATACAGCAAAATAGGTGATTTGAAGTTCAGGCGATGAGCTTGACCCTCGGCTTCGCTGAATACGTTCATCTCACGGCCAATACTGGTCGACAGAGACATCACGTGGGCTTCACGCAGCGGATCGATTGGCGGGTTTGTGACCTGCGCAAACTGCTGGCGGAAGTAATCGTAAATAATACGCGGGCGGCTAGAGAGTACGGCAAATGGCGTGTCATCGCCCATTGAACCTGTCGCTTCCTGTCCATTCTCGCCTAGCACGCGCAGGATTTGGTCAAGCTCTTCGCTGCTGTAAGCAAATTGCTTCTGGAAGGTGAGGAGTTCATCGTCGCTGAGTTCGCGCTGACCCACCTGATCGTCAGGTAAATCTTCGAATGGTACTAAGCGCTTAACGTTACGCTCCATCCACTCTTTATAAGGATGGCGGCTTTTCAGATCGTCATCGGTTTCTGCCGAATGAAGAATACGTCCGCTGCGGGTGTCGATGACCATCAGCTCGCCGGGGCCAACTCGGCCTTTTTCGAGCACTTCATCAGGCTGATAATCCCAGATCCCGACTTCGGAAGCGCAGGTGATAAGTTTGTCTTTGGTGATGACATAGCGCGCAGGGCGCAGGCCGTTACGGTCTAGGTTACAGGCAGCAAAGCGGCCATCAGACATGACGATACCGGCAGGGCCATCCCACGGCTCCATATGCATGGAGTTGAAGTCGAAGAAGGCGCGTAAATCGGCGTCCATATCGGGGTTATTCTGCCATGCTGGTGGTACCAGTAAACGCATGGAGCGCACGATATCCATGCCACCGCTCAGTAACAGTTCCAACATATTATCGAGCGAGCTGGAGTCTGAGCCGGTTTCATTGACGAACGGCGCTGCGTCCTGCAAATCAGGGATCAGCGGCGTTTTAAATTTGTAGGTACGAGCGCGCGCCCATTGGCGGTTGCCGGTGATGGTGTTGATTTCACCGTTGTGTGCCAGATAGCGGAATGGCTGAGCCAGAGGCCAGCGTGGCACGGTATTGGTTGAAAAGCGCTGGTGGAACAGGCAAATGGCGGATTCCAAACGCAGATCGGCCAGATCCAAATAGAAACGTGGCAGATCGGCCGGCATGCACAGGCCTTTATAGATCGTCACCAGGTTAGAGAGGCTACAGACGTAGAAATCTTTATCTTCAATACGTTTTTCAATACGACGACGAGCGACGAACAGACGGCGCTCCATATCGCGCGGACGCCAGCCTGCCGGGGCGTTAACAAAAATTTGTTCGATGCGTGGCATAGAAGAAAGCGCAATTTCACCCAACACGTCAGAATTGATAGGAACTTCACGCCAGCCGATGACCGACAGCGTTTCGTTCTGCAACTCTTCTTCTACGATGCGGCGACTGGCGCGCGCTTCGCTTTCATCTTGGCTGAGGAAAATCATGCCTACAGCGTAGTTCTTGGCTAAACGCCAGCCGCGCTCTTCGGCCACCATACGGAAAAAACGATCGGGCTTTTGCAGCAACAGACCGCATCCGTCACCGGTTTTACCATCGGCCAAAATCGCGCCACGGTGTTGCATTCGCGCAAGGGCGTGGATGGCGGTACGAACTACTTTATGGCTTGGCTCACCTTCTATATGGGCGATCAGACCGAAACCACAGTTGTCCTTTTCAAGGGATGCATCGTATAGCATTTCTGTGAACCTCCCGAGGCTCTGCATTACTTTCCATCTTACTGCGAGTGGGATAGTGCATAACCATTCGGCACGCGCATCCGCCTCGGTTATTGCACTTTTGGAATCTTTCCAGCAGTGGTCAATAACGTGTTTCGAGGGAGTCGTAAATGACTACATAAAAATGACGAGACATTAGCCCGTCTAGAAAAAGTCGTTAAAAAAACATTTAGCTTCCAGCGGTCTTTCAACTTATCTAGAAAGAGTACGCAGGTCAAATGTGGGGCGGTTCACACTTTTAATCTGATGAATAATGGTTATTTTATTGATTAATAACTATAAAGTGTCGGTTTTGGCTCTTTATGGAAGTCAAGGCAAGCCGAGAAAAATGTGAGCTGACTCACTGTAGTGCAAGCCTATTATTTATGCACCGTGCTAGAGCATTTCACTTTAATAGTGAATTATATTGTAAAATTAAGTTTTCACGTTGGTTATGACTATTTTTCATCTCAGCAACATCATTGTGTCAGTGTATTGAAAATAATAAGAATTCTTTATTACAGTGCGGGTGAATTTATTATCATTAATAATGAATTTTTATTCCGTTTGGTCGCATGGCGATGATTGATCTCCATCAGCGCAGCAAAACGAAGTATGAGATAGGATCACCGCCCTCAGTTTTTCCGTGATGTGTACAGGCGAATCTTCAGACTATGCAGTTGCAGCAACTCGTAAATATGTTCGGTGCCGATCTCCAGCGCCGCTATGGTGAAAAAATTCATAAGCTTACCCTGCATGGTGGTTTTAACTGCCCTAATCGTGATGGCACATTGGGGCGCGGTGGCTGCACTTTTTGTAACGTGGCTTCTTTTGCGGACGAACAAATGCAGCGCCAGAGCATCGCGGAACAGCTGGCGGCGCAGGCGCGCAAGGTCAATCGTGCCAATCGCTATCTCGCTTATTTTCAAGCCTATACGAGTACTTATGCAGAAGTCTGTACCTTAAAGAACATGTATGAGGAAGCGCTACAGCAGGCCGATATGGTGGGCATTTGCGTTGGTACCCGCCCTGACTGCGTGCCGGATAGTGTCTTGGATTTGCTGAGTGACTACCGCGATAAGGGCTATGAAGTGTGGCTTGAGCTTGGTTTGCAGAGCGCGCAGGATAAAACCCTGAAACGCATCAATCGCGGCCATGATTTCGCCTGTTACCAAAAGACCACGCGAGCGGCGCGAGAACGCGGTTTGAAAGTGTGTAGCCATTTGATTGTTGGTTTGCCGGGTGAGGGTAAAGAAGAGTGCATGCGGACGTTAGAGCAGGTCGTTAATACCGGCGTCGATGGTATCAAGCTGCATCCATTACATATTGTCACCGGTAGCACAATGGCCAAGGCATGGCAGGCTGGGCGTTTACGTGAACTGCCGTTGGCGGAATATGTCACTATCGCGGGTGAAATGATACGTCATACGCCGATGGATATCGTTTATCACCGCATCTCGGCGAGCGCTCGTCGCCCAACATTGTTGGCACCGTTATGGTGCGAGAATCGTTGGACAGGAATGGTTGAATTGAATCGGTATATGCTGGAGTTTGGTGGGCAGGCTTCGGGTTTATAGCGGTGCCCCCGACTCGGACGCCTGCACAAGGGTTCCATAGAAACATAAACACTAACAGGCCCATATCCCTCACTTCACATTAACGCTTCCAGCAAAATCAGGTGCTGTGCATTTGAAAGAAGAGTCAGGATTCTGAATCATCTTGGAATAGAAAGTGCCTTTTTTCGTATAGCGGTGATATAGCTTCAGCCAACCTTTGTCTTTATAACGGATCCAGCTTTCAGCGTTGCATAAAACCATCGTGTAGGCTTGGCTGTTGGTCGACAAAAGATTGGCTGATTGCGACGCTAAATCAACGGCTTTCCAGCGATAGTGCAAAAACATATTATTGGTTTTGGGAAGCGCGGCTTTAGCTCTTGCGGCTTCGTTTGAGGTTATCCAGTTTTTAAATGGCACGGGGGCTGCGGCGACATTATTTGACGTCTGCTCTTCACGCAGCCAATTGCCACCCTGCCAATCTTTGCGATTGTAAGAATCGCCAACGTATGAGTAGTTGGAACCATAAATGGCGTAGTCTGGCGTCATTTCATAGGCGAATAATTGCACACCTTCAAAACGTTGTAACTCAGCCGCCTGATAGTAAGCTCGAGCGCGAGTCAGTTTATCGGCTGTTAAATCACGGGCAATATTAAGGTAATCGGCAAATTGTTTAGCCCATTGGCGCTGCTTACCCGGTAGGAAATAAGTGAGTGCTTCGTTGTAACGTCCGGCCCGCATCAGGCGACGAGCTAACAGATTTCGTAGTGCGTTTTCAGGAGCCAAAGCTTGGCCGCCATTGATATTGCCATACTCATACAGCTCTTGTTTGAATTTAGGGGGCGTTACATCAACTGAAGGTACGTTTTTATCCACAAAATCTTTGAGTTCATTAATCGTTAATACGCGTTCAGCGATATCCATGATGTCAGGAAGATAAATATCTTTTACTCGATAAAATAGCGTCATCGCCTGTAAATAATCGCCTCGATTGAGAGCCAGAATGCCTTGCTCACCGGCGATTCGGCAGGTCGGTTGTATATCACTGCCATATAGCATATTGGGCTCTCTCGGATCGGTAGCCCAGATTTCTGCTGAAGGGAATCCTGCGGCGGCTTTGGCATAGGCTGCAGTCGCTGCTTTTATGTCTCCCCCGCGCAGCGCCATTTTTGCCCGTAGCCACCAGCTTAACGCGCTATCCCCTGATGTTTTTAGCAGGGTAGCGGCCAGATCATAGTGGCCAGTACGGTAAGCGAGAGCGGCCAGACGATCGCGGCCTTGAAAACGAGATTCTGCTGATGCATTAGTGACTAAAGTAAACAATCTCTCGGCAATCTTGGGTTTTTCACTCTCTTGATCATAGTCCAGAGCGGTCCATTTGTTACTAAACAATTGGATTGTCACTAGCTGCTGTATTAGGGGGTCTTCAATGGCTGTTTCTAGACGTTTTTCGTTTTGCGGTTTAACCAGCATATCGGTGAAAAGGCGAAGAGATATATTTCCGCTTTCATCGCCTTGTGCCGATTGTTGGGCATACAGATGTGCGGCAGCTGGGAGATTACCTAACCAGATATGAATTTTTGCTTGCTGCCCAAGGCTGGTGAGTGACAAGAAGCCAACGTCACGTTCGCCGTTTTTCACGCGATCAATGACCTTTTGGAAAGCGGCTAGCGCGAGCGTTAATTGCGCTTTATCGGGATGAGAATCCATCGTACGAAGGGTTCCATCCTGCTTTTCATCTGAATAGTCTTCCATAAGGGCTCGCCCCAAGGAATATTGCGCTTCCAGCCCATAATCTTCTTGTTCATCTTCCGGCAATGCTGTGACCTGAGTGAAATAATCTATCGCTTTCTTATCCATTAACCTAAACGCCACCGCGCCGAGGGTGTACAGCCGCTCCTCAGCGGATAATCCTATGCTAAGCGCATCCGCTTGCTCAATGCTATTGCTGGCCCTCATTTGCTCGACTATTTTGCTGGTTCTCAGATCCTCAGGGCTCATCTCCGCCGTGATTTTTTCTTGGGGGGTGGCTTCTGCTTCTTTCCAGATTGGCAGCGTTTTATCAATCTCAGCGAGCTTGTCGGCCTCAAACGCAAAGTTGCCTTCGGGCATATACAGCAGCGTATTATTACGATCGACCAATAAACGATTGATAAAATCCGGTCCACAAGCATTGGCGGGGAAGGAGATGGTTAGTATGGTTGCCGTTATCAGGCTCAACGATAGCTGCGGGCTGTGATGATATTTTGTGCTGAATAGCTCATGGCTGAACATGAATATTTCCTTGTTCCATATGGATACAGCGGGCTCATCCTATAGCGTGAATCTAGCCTACCCGCAGTTATTGAAAGCCTTTACTACCTCATGAACTTTAGCCTGAACCATGCCGAATATAAGCCAGACAGATAATAAGCTACTGTAGCGGTATAACCCGATTAATCCTGAGTTCATGTCCAAAATTCTAAATTATCCGAATTAATCTCGCCTCACTATTTATTCTTTTACGGTATGATTTAAAAGACCGTAAACCAAGGGAGTAGCACATGAAGCAAATCCGGGTATTAGCCCAGTATTACGTCGATTTAATGGTAAAACTTGGGCTGGTGCGCTTTTCCATCCTACTGGCTTCGGTGCTGGTTATTCTGGCTATCGTGGTGCAGATGGCGGTGACTATGCTGCTGCGCGGAGAGGTGGAAAGCATTGATGTTGTGCGTTCGGTATTCTTTGGTTTATTGATCACCCCGTGGGCGGTTTATTTCCTTTCTGTCGTCGTTGAGCAATTAGAAGAGTCGCGCCAACGTCTTTCCAAGCTGGTTAATAAGCTGGAAGAGATGCGCTATCGCGATCTCGAACTTAATCAACAGCTGAAAAACAATATTTCCCAACTCAATCAGGAAATTGCCGAGCGTGAAAAGGCTGAAGATGCTCGCTTGCAGGTGCTTGATACCTTGCAGCACGAGATCGACCAGCGTGAGCAGGCGCAGATTGAGCTGGAGCAGCAGTCGGCTTTATTACGTTCTTTCCTCGATGCCTCTCCGGATTTGGTTTATTACCGTAATGAGAACGAAGAGTTTTCCGGCTGTAACCGAGCGATGGAACTGTTAACGGGTAAGAGCGAGAAGCAGTTAATTGGCTTGAAGCCAGAAGATGTCTACGACGAAGATATCGCTAAGAAAGTGATCGAAACCGATGAGAAAGTATTCCGCCATAACGTTTCGTTGACCTACGAGCAGTGGTTGGTTTATCCAGATGGGCGTAAAGCCTGCTTTGAGCTACGTAAAGTACCGTTTTATGACCGTGTGGGTAAACGTCATGGTCTGATGGGCTTTGGTCGTGATATTACCGAACGTAAGCGCTATCAGGATGCGCTGGAGAACGCCAGCCGTGATAAGACGACCTTTATCTCTACCATCAGCCATGAGCTACGTACGCCGTTAAACGGTATTGTAGGGCTAAGCCGTATTCTTCTGGATACCGAGCTAAATCAAGAGCAGCTTAACTATCTCAAAACCATCCATGTGAGTGCGATTACGCTGGGTAATATTTTCAATGACATTATTGAAATGGATAAGCTTGAACGCCGTAAAGTCCAGCTTGATAACCAGCCGATAGACTTCACCGGTTTCTTAACCGATTTGGAGAACCTCTCCGGCCTGCTGGTGCAGCCGAAAAAACTCGATTTCACCCTGGAACACCAGCCAAATCTACCGCACAAAATTCTTGCCGATGGGACTCGTTTGCGCCAGATCCTGTGGAACCTGATTGGTAACGCGGTCAAGTTCACCCAGAAAGGGGGCGTCAACGTGAAGGTATGGCGTGAAAACAACGGCAAACTGTTCTTTGAAGTGAAAGACAGTGGTATCGGAATCCCGCAGGATGAACAAGATAAAATCTTTGCCATGTACTATCAGGTTAAAGATCAAAACGGCGGAAAACCCGCGACAGGCACAGGGATTGGACTTGCGGTTTCCAAGCGTCTGGCTCAGAACATGGGCGGTGATATCGTAGTCCGCAGCACTCCAGGGGAAGGTTCATGCTTTACCCTCTCAATTGATGCTCCAGTCGTTGAAGAAGCGCTATCGCCACAGCCTGAAGATGAAGAATTGCCATTGCCAGCGCTGCATGTGCTGTTGGTGGAAGATATTGAACTGAACGTGATTGTGGCGCGTTCGGTATTAGAAAAGTTGGGTAATAGCGTTGATGTTGCCATGACGGGACAGCAGGCGTTAGACATGTTTACGCCGGGTGAATACGACCTGGTACTGCTTGATATTCAGCTACCTGATATGACGGGGCTGGATATTGCTCGTAGCCTGTGTGAGAACTATGGCGATGATGATCTGCCACCGCTGGTGGCGTTAACGGCTAACGTGCTGAAAGACAAAAAAGAATATCTTGATGCTGGTATGGATGATGTGCTGAGCAAACCGCTTTCGGTTCCCGCTCTCACGGCCATGATCAAGAAATTCTGGGATGAGGCGCCGAAGGCTAAAGAGAAAAAGGTGGAGAGTAAAAAAGTGATCCAGAATACCGAAGACCTTTTAGATACTGACATGCTGCAACAGTACATTGATTTAGTCGGCCCTCAACTTATCTATCAAAGCGTTGATATGTTTGAGAAAATGATGCCTGGGTATTTAGCCGTGCTGGAGTCGAATATGACTGCTCGCGATCAAAAAGGCATCACCGAAGAAGGGCACAAAATTAAAGGTGCCGCGGGTTCTGTCGGTTTACGCCATTTACAGCAGGTTGCTCAGCAAATCCAGACGTCATCGCTGCCTGCATGGTGGGATAATGTCCAAGAGTGGGTGGATGAACTCAAGCATGAATGGCGGCACGATGTGAAAGTACTGCGAGATTGGGCTGATAAAGCAACCAAGAAATAGAAAAAATGACCCCAGCCTAGGCTGGGGTGCGCAACGACTGCGCCAACACCAGGGAAACTGAATGTTTACGCTAAGTTTTTCTAAAGGTATTAAGTTGGATCAATTGCGTAAACATAATTTATGGGTTTCACGCGAAACTGAACCAACATACCAACATGTTTTCCTGCTTGTTAGTTGATTCATTAAAATGTGTGATGTGGGCTATTGTTTGCTAATACAAACGTTTTAGTGGTTGACTTAACTCTAGATAGTTACTAGGACATTTCCAGTATTTATTTTATCCAAGGCATCATAAACGGTGATTGGTAAACGTTACTAATGCTTAGCGTGCATACCTTTGTATTTGTAATGTATATCCATGAGCGTGGTGCCGCCGTGATTGGGAGACGAATATGAAACGAGTCGGTGTAGTTTTAAGTGGTTGTGGTGTTTTTGATGGCGCGGAGATCCATGAGTCTGTCTTAACCTTGTTGGCGTTAGATCGTGCGGGGGCTCAGGTTCATTTCTTTGCGCCTGATAAGCCGCAGATGCATGTGATTAATCACCTTACTGGCGAAGAGAGTAGTGAAAGCCGCAATGTGTTAGTTGAGTCTGCACGCATTGCACGTGGGAACATCAAACCACTGTCTCAGGCCGATGCTGGTGAGCTTGATGCGCTCATCGTCCCCGGCGGTTTCGGCGCAGCCAAAAACCTAAGCTCTTTTGCTACGCAAGGCGCAGAGTGCTCTGTTGATGCCGAGCTACAACGTCTGGTTCAGCAGATGCATCAGTCCGGAAAACCGTTAGGTTTTATTTGTATCGCGCCCGCTTTGCTGCCTAAGTTGCTAGGTGTACATACTCGTTTAACTATTGGCAACGATCCTGATACTGCCGAAGCGATTGATGCCATGGGCGGTGAGCATGTAGTTTGCCCAGTGGATGATATTGTGGTCGATTTGGATCAGAACGTGGTGACAACGCCGGCCTATATGCTGGCAAATTCGATCGGTGAAGCCGCTCAAGGTATTGATAAGCTGGTTGCAAGAGTGCTGGAACTGGCTGAATGAGTAGGCGGCGCGGGCAGAAACACGGTTTGTTAGGACGAGTGCGCATTTGGAGCCAAAGAGTCATTTTAGGCATTATCGGCGTTTGGTTGGCTGGCATTGTTATCTTTGCCTTTCTGCCCGTTCCGTTTTCTGCTGTGATGGTGGAGCGTCAATTTGGTGCATGGCTTACCGGTGATTTTGGCTATGTAGCCCACCAAGATTGGGTGCCAATGGATGAAATCTCTCCCTATATGGCTCTTGCCGTGATTGCCGCAGAGGATCAAAAGTTTCCTCAGCACTGGGGATTTGATCTTGGGGCGATTGAATCGGTCATCGACGGTAGTGAAAAGGGCGATAAGCCGGTTCGTGGGGCGTCGACTATTTCACAGCAAACGTCTAAAAACCTGTTTTTATGGGATGGACGTAGCTGGATTCGTAAGGGCTTGGAAGCAGGGCTGACGTTGGGAACCGAAGTGGTGTGGACTAAACGCCGCATTCTCACGGTTTATCTCAACATCGTCGAGTTTGGTCCTGGCGTGTTTGGCGTGGAAGAAGCGGCACGTCGTTACTTTCATAAGCCAGCCAGCCGTTTGACGGCGTCTGAAGCCGCATTGCTTGCTGCGGTGTTACCTAATCCGCATCGCTTTAGCGTCAAAGCCCCTTCAGGCTATGTGTTGCGTCGTCAGCAGTGGATTTTGCGCCAGATGAGGCAGCTCGGTGGGGAAAGTTATCTCAAGCAAAATAAATTGAATTAAGCGGCGTATTAGTTTGTCACCGCTCAATGCTAATAAAAATCCCCGCTGAAGCGGGGATTTTTGTCTCTAACCGAGTACCATCGTCAGGTTATTTGAGAATAGTAAATGCGGTAGTGACATGCTTCACGCCGCTGACCTGACTGGCCGCTTTGGCTGCAGCCTGACCTTCTTCCTGAGTGACTAAGCCAAGTAGAAATACTTCGCCATTTTCGGTGGTCACTTTCACGTTAGAAGATTTAACGGAATCGCTAGTTAATAGCTGTGAACGCACCTTGGTGGTAATCCAAGTATCGCTGGAGGCTGTGCCTAAGCTCACAGGTTTGCCGGTCCGAATTTCGTTGTAGACAGCGTTAGTTCCATCTACGCCCATGGCTATCTGTTTGGCTCGAGCGCCCAGATCGGCTGATGGTACCTGACCGGTTAACAATACGGTGCCTTGGTAAGCGGTGGCAACGATACGGGTTTCTTTCTTCAATTGCTCATCTTTGCCGAGTGCATTCGACACACGGGCTTCGAGCGTACCATCATCGACCTGTGTCCCTACACTGCGGGGATCGGTGGCGGTCTTGGTGGCCACGGCAGCACTACCGACAACGGCAGCGGCGATACATCCCTGAAGCAATAGCGCGCTCATCACGACGAGTGCAATTGGAAAACAGCGGGTTAACGGGGAACGCTTAGTCATCGAGACTCCTTCAATCATCCTGATGGGGGAACAACGTATTATCAATTAAGTCACAGAGGCAATTGACCGTAAGCATGTGCATCTCTTGAATGCGTGCGCTGCGGTGTGAAGGTATGCGGATTTCCACATCCTGCTGTCCAAGCAGCCCCGCCAGTTCGCCTCCGTCATAGCCTGTTAGCGCCACGATGGTCATGTCGCGGGTGACTGCTGCTTCAACGGCTTTCACGATGTCACGGCTATTACCGCGCGTCGAGATCGCTAGCAAAACATCACCTGCGTGACCGAGGGCTCGAACCTGCTTGGCATACACTTCATCATGTAGCCGATCATTGCCTATCGCTGTTAAGACCACATTATCCGCATTTAGTGCAATGGCGGGTAAACTTGGGCGTTCGGTCTCGTAGCGGTTAATCATGCTAGCGGCAAAATGTTGGGCATTGGCGGCGGAGGTGCCGTTACCGCAGCAAAGAATTTTATTGCCGTTCAGCAGTGACTGCACCAGCGTCATGGCTGCGCGAGAAATGGCGTCGGGCAAAGCCTCGGCCGCAGCAATCTGAGTTTGAATACTTTCTGTAAAACAGCCTTTAATTCTTTCCAGCACGGTAAATGTCCATTGGTTCAGGTAGCTAAGGCGAAATTATTCAGTCGCCGTAAATGCGTTTGGCAGCCATTGTAACTGGCTACCCGTGATTGCCAAAACATCAAAGCGACAATCTGTGGTTTCGAAGCTGCCGCCGCGCTCAGCCAACCAGATAGCGGCACTACGCAATAATCGGCGCTGTTTGGTATAGCTGACCGACGCAGCCGCGTCGCCATAGAGAGAGGATTTACGATAGCGAACTTCAACAAACACCCAAATATCGCCATCGCACATAATCAAGTCTAACTCGCCGCCACGTAGCGTCACGTTAGCGGCGTAAAAACGAAGTCCGGCACGTTCAAGATACTGGCGCGCGAGTAATTCATACTGCGCGCCGATTTGTCGCCGGTTACTTTTAGGCTTACCCACTATTGCATCGGAACGATGGTTCCTGAGCGGTACTGAAGCCATGGCAACTTCCTGTTGATGACACAGTTACTGTCAGCACTCAGAACACCGGTTGAGCCATTTAATTGGAAACCACCAATTTGGCGCATCTGCGAGAAGTGGTTCGCAAGAACCCAAGCATCAGCACCCATGGCATACAGGCGTACCAGAGAGTAGTCGTTTTTAAACTGAGACGCGGCTTGCTGCAGTAACGCTGGATTGCCTCCTGCCAGTAATGGAATGTCGCTAAATTGCAGTCCATCCATTTCTAAACGGAAGTCAGGACCAGAGCCTGCCTGATAGCTACGTGAGCTGGCATACAAGCCTAGTCCGTTACGCGAACCGTTGGCTAAATCGATCATAGGTTTAATCAACGTCAGTTCAGCTGGTGTTGCGATGATGTAAACCGCATCCACGTTGCCGCTGGAGGTGGAAACAGCACCTGCATCAGCAGGAGGCGCCGGAATAGTTAAACCCGCAATCGTGACAGACTGAGGCTGTGATGCCGCGGCGACCGAGACTGGCTGGCCAGTCATACGAATACCAGAGCCGCCGTTGATGGCTTGACGAAGTTCTCCCGTTGAGCCAAAGCCTTGCTGGAGAACGGTAGAACCGCCGAGTTGTTGCCACTCTTGCGCAAAGGCTTTCGCCACACGATCGCCCAATGAACCTCGTGGTGCCAAAATCAGCGGAGAGCGTTTACCTTGCTCCCAGATATGTTTCGCCGCATCACGAGCTTCATTTTCTGGTGACAGCGCGAAGTAACAGATATTTGGATTGTTCTGTACTTGTTCTGGCTGGTTAAGTGCTAATACGTTCAGCGGCGTGCTGGTGGTAGATAGCTGATCAACGTTCTCTTTAAGTAATGGGCCGACGACCAGCGTTGCGCCGTCCTGCTTGGCCTGTGCCAGAAGCGCCGGCAGTGGCTGGCTGCTGGTATCATAGACTTTAATCTGCGCATTGCTGGCTGAAGGCGGCACGATAGGCGCAATCGGCATGCCATCAGCATCCGCTTGTGTTGTTGGTGCTATTGGTGCTGCTTCGGTAGCGGGCTGTGTACCGCTGGTGCTGACTGCGCCGTTAGCGTTTGGATCTGTTGTGGTTGGCTGCGTTGCGTTGGTATCGCTAGGCGCTGCGGCAGGCTGTGGTTGAGTTGGTGCGCTTTGAGTTATTGCCCCATTTTTCGCTGCATTGAAGCCCGCCTGTATGGCGTTAGCAAAAACTTGAGCCTGACCATTCATCGGCAGTAATAAAGCGACGTTTGAGGTTGATGCCTGTTTGAAATTCAGCACGTTATCCAGCGCAGTCGGTAAAACTTTTGACGCTGGATTGTTTGGGTAACGTGTTTGCCAATCTTTAATTGCGGCCTTGAGCAGGCTTGGGTCTTGCTTGTTGTCTTGATAGAGACGCAGCAGATCCAGCCAGCCTTGAAGAACGTTTTCGTCCGCGTTGATCACCAGACTATTGAGATCGGCCTGTGTCAGTTGAGTTAATGCGGCCCAAGTACCATTGATGTTTTGCACGCGCTGTTTGTCGTTGAGCAAAGGTTCTTGAGCTATATAGGCACGAATAACAGGCAGCGAGGCTTTGCCTTGGCTCGCGTCGATGACCGCCTGATAATAGCGTGCCTTTTGGCTATCAGAGAGCGAATCGATGTTTAGCTTGGTCAAAATTGCCGATGCATTAGGCATGTTTTTTTGAGCAATGTAGAGTTCAGCGCTCACTAACTGTTCTTCCTGACGTTGGACATCAGTTAGCTCTTGCGGTAGCTTGCCCAGCAATTCCGCAGCTTGTGGAAGCTTTCCTTCGCGGATCAGGGCACGAATGGCGAGTAATTGCCAGTCAGCCTTGTTATCATCGCTGCTCTGCTGCATTTGTTGCAGGTAGTATTCGGATGAAGACGTTGCTTCAGCCTGAATATCTGCCGCTGGTGTCTGTGGAGCTCGTCCCGGGCAACCCGCCATTAACATAGCGGCGAGTACGACGGGGATAATGCGTCCGGACTTGGTACGGACTATGAGTGAGGAAAGCATACTGTATCCAGTGCAGTTTTTTCAAAGATGCTCAATATTAAATCGGTAAACCGGATGAAACAATGAATCAAGACGATCAAGCTGTAATTTCTACTGCAACGCTGTATGTCGTTCCGACTCCAATCGGGAATCGCGGCGACATTACCCAGCGCGCTTTGGATACTTTGAAAGCGGTCGATTTGATTGCAGCAGAAGATACTCGACACACAGGCCTACTGTTACAGCATTTTGCTATTAATGCCCGTCTTTTCGCTCTACATGACCATAATGAACAACAAAAAGCAGACCAGTTGATTACAAAACTGCAAGAAGGTCAAAGCATTGCATTAGTCTCAGATGCCGGTACGCCTCTTATCAATGACCCTGGCTACCATTTGGTTCGCCGGTGCCGTGAGGCCGGTATTCGCGTCGTTCCTCTGCCAGGTGCCTGTGCGGCCATTACTGCTCTGTGCGCGTCAGGGATTGCCTCTGACCGCTTCTGCTACGAAGGTTTCCTGCCAGCGAAAACCAAATCGCGTAAAGATACGCTGCAGGCGTTGTTGGAAGAGCCACGCACGTTAATTTTTTATGAGTCTACCCATCGTCTGATTGATAGCCTGAAAGATATGGTGGAAGTGATGGGGCGCGATCGCTATGTGGTATTAGCGCGTGAGCTGACCAAAACATGGGAAAATATCCACGGCGCACCGGTGGGCGAGTTACTCGACTGGGTATTAGACGATGATATGCGCCGCCGTGGTGAAATGGTGCTGATCGTTGAAGGCCACAAGGCCGATGAGGATGCCCTTCCTGCTGAGGCATTGCGTACTTTAGGCCTGCTGCAAAAAGAGCTGCCGCTGAAAAAAGCGGCTGCTTTGGCGGCGGAGATCCATGGCGTGAAGAAGAATGCGCTGTATAAATACGCGCTTGAGAACGCAGAGGGTGACAAATAGGGCGTAATACCCTATTATCCGCCGCGGAGTTGACTAGACAGTCGCCGCTTCATTGCCGTCCCCTTCGGGGAGACAGATGGAGGGGAGGAAAGTCCGGGCTCCATAGGGCAGGGTGCCAGGTAACGCCTGGGAGGCGCAAGCCTACGACAAGTGCAACAGAGAGCAAACCGCCGATGGCTCGCGCAAGCGAGATCAGGTAAGGGTGAAAGGGTGCGGTAAGAGCGCACCGCGCGGCTGGCAACAGTCCGTGGCATGGTAAACTCCACCCGGAGCAAGGCCAAATAGGGGTTCACATGGTACGGCCCGTACTGAACCCGGGTAGGCTGCTTGAGCCAGTGAGCGATTGCTGGCCTAGACGAATGACTGTCCACGACAGAACCCGGCTTACCGGTCAACTCCCTCATTCGTTAAAAAGCCCCGCGAAGCTTATGCTTGGCGGGGCTTTTTGCATCATATATCCGTTGCGCGCTTTGCGCTGTTCAAAAGGATTGTCCTGCAACTCAAATTATTTGGGTTATATGTGCTTCTTCTGGTCTTTTTCCGACGACTGCGGGCTTTCAGTGGTAGAATCGGCGTCGCTATGTTCTTCAGGATCTTCTTCCACCGGCGTATTGGCCGTCAGTAAATAAGGTGATTGTTGCCAACGTGAACGCCGCGTTTGCAACAGCGAGCGTGCCAGAATAATACCTATCGCTAGAGACAACAGCATCATCAGCCGCAACAGATTGGTGGTGTTATCCACTTGCTGAGATTCGGTTGCCAGCACATGAGTATCTAGCGTCATACGCAGAAACCCAATCGGGCCATCTTTGGTACTGATCATTTGTACTATCTGGTGGTTAAAGTAGCTGCCTGCGCGTTTTCCATCGAGAGCCAGCCTGTCACGCACCGCCACTTTTTCCCCTGAACGGGCGACCATCGTGCCATCAACGTCGTACACGCTAGCATCTAAAATACGACTATGCTCTGTCAGTCGATTTAGGATCTGCGTGATTTTTTCACTGTCAGGATCGTCGTTGCCGGTATTCATCAATGGAATGAGGCGATCGGAAACCTGTTCGGCCAACGTTTGTGCCAGTTCCTCCACCTGTTCAGAACGTGCCATTTGGTGGCTTAAACTGAAATAGGAAGCGCCTTGCATTAAAAGCACTAATAAGGCCAAACAAATCAGCACAATAGCGGTGCGATGGAGCCTGAATTTAATTTTAGCCTTAACCATAGCTAGCCCTATAAGAGGTTTATCACTTTATGTTGCCAGAAGCCTTACCGATAGGATAGCTTGATGCTCGGTTTTGTGGTGGCGATTGAAGTCTTCAAAGGAGTTGTTGTTATGCCAAACAGTCTGACTTATTGCGATTTGCCTGCGGAAATTTATCGTTGGCCGGGCTTACCCCTTTCCCTGAGCGGCGATGAAGTGATGCCGCTGGATTATCGCGCTGGTCACACCGGATGGCTTCTTTATGGACGCAATCTGGATAAGACCGCGCTATGCGCTTTTCAACGTCGTCTCGGCGCGGCCATGGTGGTGGTAACCGCATGGTGTATCGAGGATTATCAGGTGATCCGACTTGCGGGTAATCTCCCCGCTCGTGCGAAAAAGCTAGCCGATGAACAGGGGCTGGATATCGCCACCTTGGGTAAAATTCCTCATTTGCGCACGCCCGGTTTGCTGGTCATGGATATGGACTCCACCGCCATTCAAATTGAATGCATCGATGAAATTGCGAAATTAGCAGGCGTCGGTGAGGAAGTTTCAGCGGTCACCGAGCGTGCAATGCGCGGTGAGCTGGATTTTAAAGCCAGCCTGCGTGAGCGAGTCGGTAAACTAAAGGACACTGATGTCTCGGTGCTCGAAACGGTGCGGGCAACGTTACCGCTAATGCCGGGGCTGAGTAGCCTAATACGTAAGCTTCAATCTTTGGATTGGCATGTCGCCAT
Organism: Hafnia sp. HMSC23F03; assembly: GCF_001816025.1. Classification (NCBI taxonomy): domain Bacteria; kingdom Pseudomonadati; phylum Pseudomonadota; class Gammaproteobacteria; order Enterobacterales; family Hafniaceae; genus Hafnia; species Hafnia sp. HMSC23F03. Next base: position 23,143 of record NZ_KV824242.1, on the reverse strand, counting down.
CGCGTCCGGCGGGTTTACCTATTTTGCTGACCATCTACGCGATCGCTTTGAGCTGGTAGACGCGGTATCAAATCATCTCGAGGTTAAGGATGGTAAACTCACAGGCAAAGTTATTGGGCCGATTGTTGATGCTCAATACAAAGCGGATACCCTGTTAAAGCTGGCGGAAAAGCTGGAAATACCGTTGTCGCAAACGGTCGCTATCGGGGATGGTGCCAACGATCTAAAAATGATTCAGGCGGCCGGTTTAGGTGTGGCTTTCCATGCGAAGCCAAAGGTATATGCACAGGCTTCGGTGGCTATTCGCCATGCGGATTTGATGGGAGTACTGTGCGTTCTGAGTGCAAGTTTGAAGCACGAGGAACGCTAGCCGTTTCATCCCGTTTCAGTTTCCCCTCTTGATTGAGGGGAGCTCGACGATGATATCTACTCTGCATTTTCTGCCGTAATCATTAAGAGTCTGTATAAAAAAACAGTAAATATCCCTTATCTCCTGTTAGAATTCCCCATCTTCATTTGTGACTAACACCGTTCTAGGAGTCTTCGTGGCGAAAGCAATCAAACGAGCCTTTGTCTGCAACGAATGTGGTGCGGATTATCCGCGTTGGCAAGGGCAATGCAGTGCCTGTCAGGCGTGGAATAGCATTACTGAAGTCCGTTTAGCGGCTTCCCCTGCGGTGGCGCGTGCGGAGCGGTTGTCAGGTTATGCGGGCGACGCGGGCGTTAGTAAAGTACAGAAACTGTCTGAAATTAGTCTCGAAGCGTTGCCGCGTTTTTCAACCGGATTCGCCGAGTTTGACCGAGTCTTGGGCGGCGGTGTGGTGCCAGGCAGCGCGATTCTTATCGGTGGTAATCCTGGCGCGGGGAAAAGTACTCTGTTGCTGCAAACATTGTGCAAGCTCTCACAGCAGATGAAAACCTTGTACGTAACGGGGGAGGAGTCTCTCCAGCAGGTCGCGATGCGAGCCCACCGCTTGGGACTACCTACCGATGGGCTGAATATGCTATCGGAAACCAGCATCGAGCAGATTTGCCTGATCGCCGAACAAGAGCAACCAAAGCTGATGGTGATCGATTCGATTCAGGTTATGCATATGGCCGATATCCAGTCATCGCCGGGCAGTGTGGCGCAGGTTCGTGAGACGGCGGCTTATTTGACTCGTTTTGCCAAAACTCGCGGTGTTGCTATCGTGATGGTTGGGCACGTAACTAAAGATGGTTCACTGGCGGGGCCGAAAGTTTTAGAGCACTGTATCGACTGTTCCGTGTTGCTGGATGGCGATGCGGATTCTCGTTTCCGTACCTTACGCAGCCACAAGAACCGTTTTGGCGCGGTGAATGAATTAGGCGTGTTTGCCATGACTGAGCAAGGGCTGCGCGAAGTGAGCAACCCTTCTGCGATTTTCTTGAGCCGTGGTGAAGAGATTACTTCGGGTAGTTCAGTGATGGTGGTTTGGGAAGGAACGCGCCCGCTGCTGGTCGAAATTCAAGCGCTGGTAGATACGTCGATGATGTCAAATCCGCGCCGCGTAGCGGTTGGATTGGAACAAAATCGTTTAGCCATTTTACTTGCTGTTTTGCATCGTCATGGCGGCTTGCAGATGGCGGATCAGGACGTGTTTGTCAACGTCGTTGGAGGCGTTAAGGTGACGGAAACTGGAGCCGATTTGGCGCTATTGATGTCACTGGTTTCTAGCCTGCGCGATCGCCCATTACCGCAAGATTTGGTGGTGTTTGGTGAGGTTGGATTGGCGGGAGAAGTACGCCCAGTCACCAGTGGTCAGGAACGAATTTCCGAGGCTGCAAAGCATGGATTTAAGCGCGCTATTGTTCCTCATGCGAATATGCCGAAAAAGCCGTTGCCAAATATGCAGGTCTTTGGGGTGAAAAAGCTCTCTGACGCTTTAGATGTGCTGCAAGATTTATAAGTTTTTACCCGTCCTACCGCGCGAATTATCTCGCGTATAATCGCGGCATTCATGCTACTTTTGTTTAGTTAACTAAACGTGAGGAGGCGTGAATGTCGCAGTTTGATTATCTAAAGACCGCCATTAAGCAAAAAGGCTGCACATTACAGCAGGTGGCTGATGCCAGCGGAATGACCAAGGGCTACCTTAGCCAACTGCTGAATGAAAAGATCAAAAGCCCAAGTGCGCAAAAGCTTGAGGCTATTCACCGCTTCCTCGATATTGAATTTCCTCGAAAAGCCAAGAGCGTTGGCGTGGTCTTTGGCAAATTCTACCCCTTGCATACGGGACACATTTATTTAATTCAGCGTGCCTGTAGTCAGGTCGACGAACTGCATGTGATTTTATGCCACGATGAGCCTCGCGACCGAGAACTGTTCGAAAACAGCGCGATGTCACAACAGCCGACCGTGAGCGATCGCCTACGTTGGTTGTTGCAGACATTCAAATACCAAAAAAATATCCGCATTCATTCCTTTGACGAACAAGGTATAGAGCCTTATCCACACGGGTGGAAAGTGTGGAGCGACGGGATGAAGGCGTTTATGACCGAAAACGGGATTACACCGAGCGTGATCTATTCCGGTGACAGCCAAGATGCGCCGGTGTATCACGAATTCTTTGGTATGGAGACGACATTGATTGATCCCGAGCGTTCATTTATGAACATAAGCGGAGGGCAGATCCGTCACGATCCGTTTAGATATTGGGAATACATCCCCACCGAAGTGAAGCCTTTCTTCGTGCGCACCGTGGCAATTCTTGGTGGCGAGTCCAGTGGAAAATCAACGCTGGTGAATAAGTTGGCGAACATTTTCAATACCACCAGTGCGTGGGAGTATGGTCGCGACTATGTCTTTTCACACCTCGGTGGTGATGAGATGGCTCTGCAGTATTCTGACTACGATAAAATTGCATTAGGGCACGCTCAGTATATTGATTTTGCAGTAAAATATGCCAATAAAGTGGCGTTTATTGATACAGATTTTGTTACTACGCAGGCATTCTGTAAAAAATACGAAGGGCGGGAGCATCCGTTTGTTCAGGCGTTGATTGATGAATACCGTTTCGATCTCATTATTCTGCTGGAGAACAATACGCCGTGGGTGGCGGATGGGTTGCGTAGTTTGGGAAGCTCAGCAGAACGCCGAGAATTTCAGGACCTGTTAGAGCAAATGCTGCGAAAGAATAATATGGAGTTTGTTCGCGTTGAGTCATCCGACTATGACGAACGCTTCCTGCGCTGCGTCGAATTGGTTAAGCAGATGCTGGGTGAGAATACGGAGCAGGCTTAAAATTTCAGCTGAAAGTGAATAGAAGAGCTAATTGTCTATTCATTTTCAGCGTCGAAAATAGGCAAAAAACACTGACTCGGCCTAAATTGTGTGACTTAATGTTATTAAGTATGTATTTCTATCATATTTATTATGTGATTTTTGAATGATGCTTTCGGTATTATTTTCTATATGAATTTCCCCCGCCGTTTTTTTGACTCTTCATTTTAATTATTTTTCAGTAAGCTTTCTTATGTATTGATATGACAGAATTTTTTATTCAACTCTTTTTACCCGCATAATAACTAGGTGTATTCTCTCTGGCTCTACATTGTCTGAGCGCGGGTGAACCATCTATTTTCTGCTGTTGCCTACCAAGCTAACTAATTTATCTGTGCATTGTCATAGTGATATGTCATAGGGATTTTAATCCATTCTCTTATTTTACCGCTTCATCGCTGTTGAATTAATTTGCTGTTATTAGGCGTGCACTATGATTAGTAGCATCGCCATGCACTCCGTATGTTGGTTTCTGGGAGAGTTAGAATGAGTATGTCATTTAAACCGTCAATGATTGCACTGCTTTGCGGCATTGGCGTTGTTGCGGTTGCGGGTACGGTTTTGGTGAAAAATGGATACATTAGCTGGCAACAGCCCAAGGCCGCAGAAACTCAGCCGGAGACGCCGCCAGTCGCGCCCGCGGCCAAAACCTTCACTCAGCCACAGCTCGATCAGCTCGTGGCACCTATCGCGTTGTATCCCGATCCGGTTTTAGCGCAGATCCTGATGGCATCTACTTATCCCTCTAACGTGGTGCAGGCCGTGCAGTGGTCACGTGATAATCCTAAGGCTCAGGGGGATTCTGCGGTTAAGTTAGTCGCGAATCAGCCGTGGGATCCTAGCGTTAAGTCATTAGTTGCGTTGCCGCAGTTGCTTGCCCTGATGGGGGAAAATCCTGAATGGGTACAAAATTTGGGAGATGCGTTTTTAGCTCAGCCAGATGATGTGATGAACACGGTACAAAAGCTGCGGCAGGCGGCGCAGAAAAATGGATCTCTGACCTCTAATGCGCAACAAAAGGTGATTGTCCAACCGGCCAAAAATGCTGTGAATGGTCATAGCACCAGTAAATCGACGACCGTAGTTGAATCGCAGCCGCAGACCATCATCATTCAGCCAACCAATCCTCAGGTTGTTTATGTACCAAGCTATAATCCTAATGTGGTGTATGGCACTTGGGCGACGCCTGCCTATCCGCCTGTTTATTTGCCACCGCCCCCGGGAGAAGTGTTTACCAATAGTCTAGTTTCAGGAATCGGTTTTGGGATTGGTGTCGCGACGACCTATGCCTTGTTCAGCAGTCTGGATTGGGATGATGACCATCATGACGATCACCACCACGACGACGATTATCACCATGACGATGGGCATCACGATGATTACCATGGCGGGGGGAATTATCATCAAGGCAATAACTACGCCAATAACAGCCATGTGAATATCAACGTCAACAACTATAACCACATCACCGGGGGAAATATCGGTGGTGCAACGCAGTGGCAACATAATCCTGCCTATCGTGGAGGGGTGCCATACCATGACCCAGCCACTTCGCAGAAGTTTATCTCCGGAGCGACTCAGGCCAACGTGGGGGGCAGCTCGGCCAAAAAAGTCGATCTTAGTTCACTGCATACTCAAGACGGAAACCCGTCGGTGTTATCCGGTCAGACTCACTCACCTGCAAGTCAGAATCTGAAGGCCATTGCCCAGCGTGATAACCTGCGTGGTTTTGATAACGGTGCGACCCGTATGACGGGAACGGATGAACAGAGACAAAATGCAGCGGCGGTTTTCAACCAACAAGCTCAGCATAATTCGTTAGGCGGAGCGGCGGCTAACCAACCCGATCAGCGTCGGCGTAATGCTGAATCTGTTTTGCACGAACGGGCCCAATCATCGACCCCTGCACGTCAATCAGTACATCCATCCGTGAATCCATCAGTGAATCAACATCCTGTTGCGGCCAGAAATTCAGTGGAGCAACGACCCGCCCATAACAATCAGGTGGGGGAGTCACATTTTAGTGCGGCGCAGAATCATAGCCAGCAGAATGGCTTCCAGCAGCATAATAACCCGCAAGCGGTAAACCAATTTAATCGACAGCAACACGCGAATCTGTTCAGTGGTAACGCTAGCAGCGCCCCGAATTGGCATCAACAGCAAGAGCGCGGTAATCAGAGTCGTCAACGGATGAGTAGTGCGCCGACCCATCATGCGCCGTCGCGCCCGTTACCTGAGCACAATAATTTGCAACTGCATCGTCGCTAGTTTACGAGGAATTATGATGAGCAAAATAAGGCATTTCCTGATTGCGGCGAGCATGCTAGCTCTGCCCCTATCGGCACTAGCGCAACAGGTGTTCGAACAGCCAGAGCAGGCCGCGCAGGCTCTTGTGAAAGCTATCGCCGATAATGATAGTGAAGCGTTAAAAAATATTCTCGGTGACGACTGGCGCCAATATCTGCCCGAAGACAGCGTGGATCAAACAGCGGTAGATCGTTTTCTTCGCGATTGGCAGGTATCTCATCATATTGAACAACAAGGTGATTCCGCTTATCTCAATGTTGGTGATAATAACTGGCAACTGCCTTTACCGATGGTAAAAATTCAAAACGGTTGGTCCTTTGATATGCAAAAAGCGGCTGATGAGATCGAAACTCGCAACATCGGTCGTAATGAGCTTTCGGCCATCGGTGCGATGTCAGCCTTTGTGGATGCGCAGAAAGAGTATTGGGCGCGTGGTATGGATCAGTATGCACAGAAGATTATCAGCAGCGATGGGAAAAAAGATGGCTTGTACTGGCCGGTGAAGGAGGGAGAAGCACCTAGTCCGTTAGGCCCTGCCTTTGGACAGGATCATCCCGGTACCGATTATCATGGCTATTACTATCGTATTCTCTCTGCGCAAGGCGCTTCGGCTAAAGGCGGTGAGCTTAGCTATCTGGATAACGGAAAGATGACTAAAGGTTTTGCGATGCTGGCATGGCCGGTAGCGTATGGTCACAGCGGAATAATGAGTTTTATGGTGAATCAGGATGGCGTGGTATATCAGCGAGATTTAGGTGTTGATAGCGACGCGTTGGCGCGCAAAATCAGCCTGTTCGATCCTGATAAAAATTGGCAGGTCGTTCAGTCTCATTAATGCATAAAAGCCTCCCCTTAACGGGGAGGCTGAGAGCGAAATCATTAAAACTCAATCACCATCTTGCCGCGCATGCGTCCTTCGGCAACTTTGTTATGGGCCTTTTCCAGATTTTCGATAGAAAAACCATGCAATGTATCGCTGAGGGTTCCCTGTAGCTTACCTTCATCAACCAATGCCGCGACCTGTTGCAGAATTTTGCCCTGTTCGGCAATATCCGGCGTATTGAACATACTGCGGGTATACATGAGTTCCCAGTGCAGAGCAGCGCTTTTCATTTTTAGTGCCGACTGATCTAATGGGTGGCTGTTTTCCACGATGGTACAAATTTGTCCCTGTGGTGCGATGAGATCGCTGATTGCCGCCCAGTGTCCGTCAGTGTCGTTAAGACAGAAGATGTAATCAACCTGCTTGATATTGTGCTCAGCAAGACCACTTTTTAGATCATGCCAATCCACGGTGAGATCGGCTCCGCGTTCTAAACACCATTGAGCCGAGGATTTATTTGAAGCCGTGGCGATAACCTTCACTTTGCTATTCAGGGCAGCCAGCGAAATGGCGAGCGAACCCACGCCGCCTGCACCGCCGATGATCAGTAACGTTTTATCCGCATCGGCGTCTTGAACTTTCAAGCGTTCAAACAAACCTTCCCAAGCGGTGAGCGTGGTGAGTGGCATTGCGGCAGCCTGTGCCCAGTTCATACTTTTAGGCTTGTGCGACACGATGCGTGAGTCGATAAGCTGTTGGGTGCTATTGCTACCGGGACGAGTGATGTCACCGGCATACCACACTTCATCTCCAATGCTAAATCCGCTGACTTTACTGCCTACAGATAGCACGACGCCGCTGGCGTCCCATCCTAGAATGCGTGGCTGTTCCAGCCCGTTTTTAATGAGGTTGGCACGCACTTTGGTATCTACGGGGTTGATGGAAACGGCTTTGACCTCAACCAGCAAATCGTAATCCGTTGGCGCTGATATTTGCGGGTGGATGACGGTAAATTCTTGTGGGCTGGCGGGATTTACTGCGATTGCGGTAATAGTCATGTTGAAACTCCGATGTAGGGGGCAGGATTGCGTTGCATGAAACCAGTGTAGATGAGCCGAACCTTGATGATAAGATGGACAATCACTAACGAAGTGTTCTGATTTAGCGAACAATGGAGTGAAATGTTTAATCAATTACAGGACATGGCCTTATTTGCGCTGGTGGTCGAGTGCGGAAGCTTTACGTCGGCGGCACAGCGCGCAGGGTTGCCTAAGTCTAGCGTGAGCCAGAGGGTGAGCAATTTAGAGCAGCAGCTTGGCCTACGTTTGCTAAATCGAACGACGAGGCAGTTAAATCTCACGTTTGCCGGAGAGCGCTATTTAGTGCACTGTCGAGAGATGATTCAGGCGGCCGAACGTGCCGATCTGAGCTTGCAACGTTTGAAGGAAAATCCGAGCGGGCGACTTCGAATTACTGCTCCGGCTGGGATTGGCGCGACGTTATTAGCTCATGTATGTAGCGATTTTCGCCTAAGCTACCCAGAAGTGAGTTTGGAAATCTTCATTTCAGATGTCATGCGCGATTTAGTTCAGGAAGGATTTGACGTTGCGTTACGCACGGGGAAACCTCAGGACTCTTCGCTGGTGGGACGCCGCTTAGGATATTCGCCGCGCTATTTATTGGCCTCTCCCTCCTATCTTGCTCAACATCCAGAGCTGGAGCATCCAAAACAGCTAGAGCGGCACCAGTGCATTGCCCATCGTGCGTGGCATGAATGGGTATTGCAGCGCGGCGGTGAGTTCTATCGCTGGGAGCTGCCGATGGATCATGCTGCTGATAATTTACTGTATGTGCGCGAGTGTGTTCTGGCCGGCGCTGGGATTACGCTTCTGCCCGCATTTTTATCGCAGGAGCTGGTGGAGCAGGGACGTTTAGTCCGAGTGTTGCCTCAGTGGGAAGCTGAGGGAAATGAGCTGTATCTTGTTTATCCTAGTCGAAAATTGAATTCTCCTGCGCTGGATCGCTTTATTGAAATGGCTCTCAACCATGCTTCTTTTGCTGAATACAATCAGGCACTCCGTTAATAGACAATGAAACGATTGAACGGAATAGAAAAAGGCTCCCGTTGGGAGCCTTTTGCATTAAAAATGACTACTTAGTCATTTTCTTATATTTGATGCGATGCGGTTCAAGGGCTTCAGCACCCAGAGTACGTTTTTTGTACTCTTCATATTCGGTGAAGTTACCTTCGAAGAATTCAACCTTACCTTCATCCTGATAATCCAGAATGTGGGTTGCGATACGGTCTAGGAACCAGCGGTCATGGGAAATGACCATTGCGCAACCAGGGAACTCCAGCAAGGCGTTTTCCAGTGCGCGCAGGGTTTCAATATCGAGGTCGTTGGTAGGTTCGTCGAGCAGCAACATGTTGCCGCCAACCTGTAACAGTTTGGCCAGATGTAAACGACCACGTTCACCACCAGACAGTTCGCCTACGCGTTTACCCTGATCGACGCCTTTGAAGTTAAAGCGCCCAACGTAGGCACGGCTTGGCATTTCAAAGTTACCGATACGCATAATGTCTTGACCGTTGGAAACTTCTTCCCAAACGGTTTTCTTGTCATCCATGCTGTCACGGAACTGATCGACAGAGGCCAGCACCACGGTTTCACCCAGATCGATAGTGCCTGAATCTGGCTGTTCTTTCCCTGAAATCATGCGGAACAGGGTCGATTTACCTGCGCCGTTCGGGCCGATAATACCGACGATCGCGCCTTTTGGCAGTGAGAATGACAGATCTTCAATCAGTAGGCGATCGCCATAGGATTTAGATAAATTCTGTACTTCCAGCACTTTGTCACCTAGACGAGGTCCAGGTGGAATGAACAATTCGCTGGTTTCGTTACGCTTTTGATACTCAACGTTGTTGAGTTCTTCAAAGCGAGCCAAACGCGCTTTACCTTTAGATTGGCGGCCTTTGGCACCCTGACGCACCCATTCCAGCTCTTTCTCAATGGATTTGCGGCGAGCGGCTTCGGCAGAAGCTTCTTGTGCCAAGCGCTGATCTTTTTGTTCCAGCCAAGAAGAGTAGTTGCCTTCCCATGGAATACCTTCGCCACGGTCAAGTTCGAGGATCCAGCCTGCAACGTTATCGAGGAAGTAACGGTCATGGGTAATTGCCACAACGGTTCCTTCATAGTCGTGCAGGAAGCGTTCCAGCCATGCCACAGACTCTGCGTCTAAGTGGTTAGTTGGTTCGTCAAGCAGCAGCATGTCTGGTTTTTCCAGCAGCAGACGGCAAATCGCAACGCGACGGCGTTCACCACCGGACAGATTAGCAATCTGCGCATCCCATGCAGGGAGACGCAGCGCATCGGCGGCACGCTCTAGCTGGTTATCCAGATTATGTCCGTCGTGAGACTGGATAATGGCTTCCAGTTCACCCTGTTCTTTCGCCAGTTTGTCGAAGTCTGCATCAGGATCGGCATACAGCGCATACACTTCATCCAGACGGGTCAGAGCGCGTTTTACTTCGCCAACGGCTTCTTCAACGGCTTCACGAACAGTTTGTTCTGGATTGAGTTTGGGCTCCTGTGGCAGGTAGCCGATTTTGATCCCAGGCTGAGGGCGAGCCTCACCTTCGATTTCAGTATCAATACCCGCCATGATGCGTAGCAGAGTAGATTTACCTGCACCGTTCAAACCCAGAACGCCGATTTTGGCGCCAGGGAAGAAACTAAGAGAAATGTCCTTCAAGATGTGACGCTTCGGCGGAACGATCTTGCCGACGCGGTGCATAGTATAGACGTATTGAGCCACGGCTATATACTCCTTGATTTATAAGGGTTTTACCTCTGCCTCATGCTTTCATGGGACACAGGCGGGGCATAAGCATTTAAATGACGTTCTGTCATTGGCGCGACAGGGCATTTTATGAAGGCGGAGTTTAGCCCGTTTTGGCGTTTTATCCCAGCCATCGTCGCATCATGCCGGCGCTTTCCGCTTAAATTGTAGAGACAGCGCTCATCATTTATGCCGAATATCTGGTTTATTTCTCTCAAGCGAGAAATAAATAGATAAGAATTTTCTTTCCTACAGGCCGCGTCAGCACAGGATTTACCCATGAAATCACTGCGGGTTATTCGAGATGATTAGAAAATAGGTGTTGCTTATAAACCTTAGGCATGAGTAAATAGCGTCATCGGTTTGGAACACAGACCTTATGTGAAAGCAGTTTTAGTAAAGCAGTCCTCAGTTCAAGCGTTATCCTTAGATACCTCTTCTTCTCGTGAGTCTCCTCCTAAGTGCCCCCATAAGCTAGCTCTGACGACGAACCTCGTTCGCTGCAATAATGTGGCTTAAAAAATTGAAAGGAAGTATCTAATGTCTAATAAAATGACTGGTTTAGTAAAATGGTTCAACGCTGATAAAGGTTTCGGCTTCATTTCTCCTGCTGACGGCAGCAAAGATGTATTCGTACATTTCTCTGCAATCCAGAGCGATAGCTACAAATCTCTGGACGAAGGTCAGTCAGTTGAGTTCACTATCGAGAATGGCGCTAAAGGCCCAGCAGCAGCGAACGTAGTCGCTCTGTAATCTCAATAGTTTAGTATTGTTTACGATAGCGATGACGGTATAGACCTGAGCAGTTAAAGAATACTAGAACGAAAAAAACCCGCCTTGAGCGGGTTTTTTTATGCCTAAAATTCGCTACTGCTTTGTTTTGCAGCATTGGCTGTTTATGTTGGTACTCTACAGGCTGAAAGTAAAAGTTGTGAAGAAAGACAGGGGCTGAGGGAATGCTCTGCTAAAATCGCTGTCTATGAGTAGTATTGTTTTAACGCGAGGAAAGGTGAGATGGTCATGGCGGACAATTGGCGTGCTTGGGGTATTGGTTTATGTTTAGTCGCTGTGTCCGGGAGCAGTTTTGCTGACTCTTTGGATGCTCAGCGTCAGCGTTACTTACAGGTGAAACAGGCCTGGGATAGCAACCAGATGATGACGGTTAATCAGCTCATGCCAACGCTGCGTGATTATCCGCTCTACCCTTATCTTGAATACCGCCAACTGACACAGGATCTTGGTCAGGCTACGACGATAGAGATTAAAGATTTTATCGCCCGCAACCCAACGTTGCCCCCAGCAAAATCGCTGCCAGCTCGCTATGTTAACGAACTCTCACGCCGTCAAGATTGGACTGGGCTGTTAGTGTTTAGCCCTCAACCGCCTAAGCCCATTGCTGCGCGTTGTAACTACTACTATGCCCAATATGCAACGGGACATCAGAAGACGGCATGGGATGGGGCGCGTGATATCTGGCTGAGTGGACAATCTTTGCCAACAAACTGTGACAAGCTGTTTGACGCTTGGAAAGCGTCTGGCGATCAGACTCCGCTGACTGTTCTTGAGCGCATGCGTTTGGCGCTCAAGAAAGGCAATAATGGCTTAGTGAGTTTCTTGGCTAAGCAACTGCCGGCGGATTATCAAACGATGGGCGATGCGCTAGCGAGCCTACAAGCCGATCCGCGCAATGTTGAAGCTTTTGCGCGTAATGTTGGTCCAACCGATTTTACCCGTGATGCCACTGAAATTGCTTTCTCAAGTTTAGCGCGTCAGGACGCAGACGCAGCTCGGGCAATGTTGCCAACGCTGGTTCGTCTGCAGAAGATCGATGCTAAGCAGAGACAGGCCATGGAAGATAGCATTGCGTGGCGATTGATGGGTAACGATGCCACGACCGAAGATATTCAATGGCGAGATAACGTTATCAAGAATAGCAATAGCGCTTCATTGATCGAGCGACGTGTGCGTTTGGCCTTGGGTAACGGTAATAAGAAGGAAATCCGTACTTGGCTGGCGTTATTGCCGCAGGACGTGCGCGATAAAGATGAGTGGCGTTATTGGAATGCCACGGTGATGATTGAGGATGGAAAGCGTAGCGAAGGTGAAAGTATCTTACGTGCGCTCACACAGCAGCGCGGCTTCTACCCAATGGTTGCCGCGCAAAAACTGGGGATTACCTATCCACTTCAGGTTGAGGTTGCGAATAAACCGACCGCAGCGCTGACGAAAGATCCTGCGATCGATCGTATTCGTGAACTGATGTATTGGAACATGGACAATACGGCTCGCAGCGAATGGGTTTCTCTCGTGAGCAGTAAATCTAAACAGGATCAGGCTGCGCTGGCTCGCTATGCCTATGAACAAAATTGGGCGGATCTGAGCGTTCAGGCAACGATCACTGCGAAACTTTGGGATCATTTAGAAGAGCGTTTCCCAATGGCGTGGTCGCAGCAGTTCCGTCAGGCTACAGAAGATAAAGGTATTTCTCAGTCTTACGCCATGGCAATTGCTCGTCAGGAAAGCGCTTGGAATCCTAAGGCTCAGTCGCCGGTGGGGGCTAGCGGACTCATGCAGGTGATGCCAAAAACCGCCGAGCATACCGCGCAGATGTTTAATCTGAGCAATTATATGAATAGCAGCCAGTTACTGGATCCGGTGACAAATATCCAGATCGGTACCAGCTATCTAGAATATGTGTATCAAAGTCTGGGGCGTAACCGAATCTTATCTAGCGCAGCGTATAACGCGGGTCCGTCACGTGTGAATACCTGGCTTGGAAATACCGGGGGACGCGTTGATGCCGTTGCTTTTATTGAGAGCATTCCTTTCTCTGAAACGCGTGGTTATGTGAAGAATGTTTTGGCCTATGACGCTTACTATCGCTACTTTATGAAGCGCCCAACCAAAATCTTAACTGACGCAGAGTGGGAGCGCCGTTACTGATTTCTGTGTTAGGCCGCTTTGACTGCGCAAAGTTTGTGGTATGCTGCCGTACTAGTTAATGAGTATTTTCTCACCAAGAGTACGGCAGCTAATCATGACAAACCGATCCCTGACCGATCCTGCGCTCAGCGCACAAGAAAACGATGACTGGCAACGCTTTGTTGAATTGTTAAGGCAGGCGTTTGCCGAAGATTTACAAGGCCCTATGCTTCAGCTGTTTTTGACGCCAGATGAAAGAACGGCGCTGGCGACGCGGGTGCGAATCATTGAAGAATTGATGAAAGGTGAAATCAGCCAGCGTGAACTTAAAAGCCAGCTTGGAGCCGGTATTGCTACTATTACGCGTGGTTCCAATAGCTTGAAAACGGCCCCCGCAGATTTGAAAGCATGGCTGGAACAGCAACTGCTCTCTGATAAATAAAGTTTAGAAACAACGATGGCACCCTAGAGTGTCATCGTTAAATGTTCATAAACATCTGCGTACGTAATTATTTTTTCGCGTTGCTCTGCTGGAAAATTTCATTATGGAAGGGCACCAGCGCTAGCACTAACGCCTGATGGTAGACACTGGTACGCGTCAGAATACCCTTGGTGAATACGCCGATGGCACCTTCACGGCGACCGATATCGCTCACTCCGGTAATTCCTTTCATTTCGCTGCCTAAGGCGCGGCCTTCGGCAATTCCCTGCAGAATAACTTCGGGTAGCATCAGACTCGCAGAACGTGATTCACCGCGCATATGGTGATTTTCAATCGTCATCCACGCGAAGGTCATATTTTCTTCAATACCGGCTTCGACACCGACCCAAAAATCGGCTTCAGGGCAAACTTGGCGTGCGCACATGACTCGATGGCGTGAGCCGGTTCGCGTTTCATGATTTCCGATGGGTTGTTCGGGCACTCCACTATCAACTTCAACGCCTTCAATGCGATACTGGTCATGACCAAAAACATCGTCGAACGCCAGAGAAATAGCCTTAATTTTTGCAGGGTTGGTAGTTGCAGCTACAACATGGTACATATGATTTCTAGCTTCCTTTTAGCGCATTTCTCGCAGTATACGGAAAAAGTACATGACACAGGTATATCTTATTCGCCACGGTGAAACCGAGTGGAACGCAGAACGCCGGATTCAAGGACAATCCAATAGCCCATTGACCGAGTTAGGAGAACTTCAGGCGCGTCAGGTTGCTGCACGCCTAAGCCAAATGGGGATCACGCATGTGATTGCGAGTGATTTGGGAAGAACGCGTCAAACGGGGCTAGCTATTGCTGAAGCCTGCGGATGCGAGTTGATTCTCGATTCACGTTTGCGTGAGTTGCATATGGGCGTATTAGAAGAGCGCTTACTTGATTCACTCACTCCTGAAGAAGAGAAATGGCGTAAGCAGATGGTCGATGGTACGCCAGATGCGCGAATTCCTGACGGGGAGAGTATGGCTGAGTTGGCAACACGTATGCGTGCGGCACTCAATAGCTGTCTTGATCTCCCAGCAGGAAGCCAGCCAGCGTTAGTGAGCCATGGCATTGCATTAGGGGCATTATTGGGCACGATCTTGGGATTGCCTCCGTACGCCGAACGACGTTTGCGTCTACGTAACTGCTCTTTATCTCGAGTGGATTACCAGCAAAGTCCGTGGTTAGCGCCGGGATGGGTGGTAGAAAGCGCAGGCGATATCCATCATTTGGATAGACCTGCACTTGATGAGATTCAGCGTTAATCTTCTTCGCGACGAATCGGAATAAGATACTCGCAGCAGATGTGTTGAGGCGGACGCTGCGAGGAGTCTGCCTGTGGGTGGAAACGTTCGATATCGTAGCCTTTACGACGTACCAGATTCAGCGTTGGCAGCGTAGTGCCATAGAGGCCTAGGATAAAGTCCTGAAATCCTTCTGCGGGGCCGTTATAACAGAATTGTGCATATTCCCCGCCAAGCAGCGTGATGGATTGCACTTCTTTAGTGACATCTGGCGGCAGATGCTGAATTTCAAGCGCGGTGGTGTACAGCACTTCCTGCTCGTCATCTTTTTCAAGGCTTGCGCGAGAATGATGAAGGCCATAAAGCACCGGTGGCAGATTTTTCACATCATGCAGGAAATCATGCCAGAACTGGCTACGTAATTCGGTACGTACTTTGCTAATTTGTTCTAGCGTGCAGGTATAACATTGAGTGATACCGACCAGCGATGTGCTTGGTAGCGTAATAAACTCAGGTTGAACCAAATTGCTCAATCCCAGACGAATTGGCGGGCACATACCGTAAGCGTGCCAATCTTCCGCACGACGATACAGTGCTGGCGTTTGGTTAAATTGCTTTTTAAAGGCTCTGGTGAATGTTTGTTGTGAGTCAAAACGGTACTGTAGCGCAATATCCAGAATAGGGCGGCTCGTTAGGCGTAGCGCGACAGCGGCCTTAGATAAACGGCGGGCGCGAATGTAGGCACCTATTGCCTGTCCGGTCACTTCTTTAAACATCCGTTGCAGGTGCCATTTAGAATATCCCGCTTTGGCTGCAACGTTATCGAGCGATAAAGGTTGGTCCAAATGTCCTTCCAACCAACTTAACAGGTCACGAATAATACTGGCCTGATCCATAGAGCATCCTCAAAAGCAGTAATGAACTTAAATAGCAACTAAGCGGCATGATAGCAATTTTTTTGGCCTTAGACTTATATTAAGGTTTTTTCAGTGCAAAGAGTGCTATGCAGACGTGAGCTGTAATGTAAAATTTATATAACTTATACGCTGTGCAATTAAGTTCGTAATATTAATAACCGTCGTGATTATAAGTATCAGAGGTACTTAGGTGAACAAATATTTTGTAGGCATATGTTTCTCCGTAGCTGCGGCCTTTACATCCGCTCATGCTGAGCAGATTGGCTCAGTTGATACGGTATTTAAAATTTTGGGGCCAGACCACAAAATCGTGGTAGAGGCATTTGATGATCCTGATATCAAAAACGTCACGTGCTATATCAGCCGAGCGAAAACGGGAGGAATTAAAGGGGGTTTAGGGCTGGCTGAAGATACTGCTGATGCCGCAATCTCCTGTCAGCAGGTGGGACCGATAGCGATAAGTGAGAAGATTAAGAACAAAAAGTCTGATGGAGAAGTGGTATTTCGTAAGCGGACATCCCTCGTCTTTAAAAAGCTACAGGTAGTGCGCTTTTATGACCCTGCGCGTAACGCGTTGGTTTATCTGACTTACTCTGACAAAGTTGTAGATGGTTCGCCAAAAAACGCGATCAGCGCAGTGCCAATTATGCCGTGGGCAACGCCTGAAGCCAGCGTGCCAGTAGCACCTAAGGCTCAGTAAAATAACGTCAAACAGAAAAACACCGTTACAAAAAAGGCCGACATTACTGTCGGCCTTTGTTTTATCGAAAAAGATATCTTAGCGTTTGATTTGCGCCAGCAGGAAATCTTCGATTTCGCCGGTTTTAATCATTTGCTTCTCGCCGTTGCGGCGGTTTTTATATTCAATCTCATCGCTATCAAGGTTACGGTCGCCGATAACAACGGTGTGAGGTACACCAATCAGTTCCATATCGGCAAACATCACGCCTGGGCGTTCTTTACGGTCATCCATGATGACGTCGATGCCTTTAGCTCGCAGGCTGTTGTACAGCGACCCAGCCAGATCTTTCACGCGGAAAGATTTATGCATATTCATTGGCAGGATAGCCACTTGGAACGGTGCAATAGCGTCAGGCCAGATGATGCCGCGCTCGTCATGGTTTTGCTCAATAGCGGCTGCAACCACACGAGTCACCCCGATCCCGTAGCAACCCATAGTCATAAGCTGGTTACGACCATCTTCGCCTTGTACGGTAGCTTTGAGTGCTTCGGTATATTTTGTACCCAATTGGAAAATATGGCCGACTTCAATCCCGCGTTTGATCAGCAGAGTACCCTTACCATCTGGGCTTGGATCGCCTTCAACCACGTTACGGATATCTGCTACCAGTGGTAACGGCAAATCGCGTTCCCAGTTGATACCAAAGTAGTGTTTCCCGTCGATATTTGCGCCTGCGCCGAAATCGCTCATCATGGCGACAGTACGATCGGCAACAACAGGAACGGTCATGTTGATCGGTCCTAGAGAGCCTGGCCCTGCGTTTACGGCTGCGCGAATTTCAGCTTCAGTTGCAAATGTCAGTGGGCTGGCAACCATCTCCAGTTTTTCTGCTTTTACTTCGTTGAGTTCGTGATCGCCACGTACCAACAGAGCAACCAGTGCGTGGCCGCTCTCTTTGGTTGCATGAACCAGCAGAGTTTTGACCGTTTTCTCAATCGGCAGATTAAATTGCTCAGTCAGTTCCGCAATAGTTTTGGCATTAGGTGTATCAACAATGCGCAGCTCTTCTGTTGGCGCAGCGCGTTCACCCTTAGGTGCTACGGCCTCTGCCAGCTCAATGTTTGCTGCGAAATCAGACTCGCTGGAGAACACGACGTCATCTTCACCGCTTTGCGCCAGAACTTGGAACTCGTGAGAAGCGTTGCCGCCGATAGAGCCGGTATCAGCTTGCACTGGACGGAAATCCAAATCCATGCGGCTAAAGATTTTGCTGTAGGCAGCAAACATCTTGTCGTAGGTTTCCTGCAGGGATTCCTGAGAAGTGTGGAAAGAGTATGCATCTTTCATCACGAACTCACGCGAACGCATTACGCCGAAACGTGGGCGAACTTCATCACGGAATTTAGTCTGGATCTGGAAGAAGTTTAACGGCAGCTGTTTATAAGAGCTGATCTCGTTACGCACCATATCGGTGATCACTTCTTCGTGAGTTGGGCCTAATACAAATGGACGTTCTCCGCGATCGACAAAACGCAGCAGCTCTGGGCCATACTGTTCCCAACGACCGCTTTCCTGCCACAAATCCGCCGGTTGAACCACGGGCATGGAAACTTCGATTGCGCCGGCGTTGTTCATCTCTTCACGGACGATGTTTTCAACTTTTTTCAGAACACGCAGACCGGTAGGCATCCAGGTATACAGACCGGAGGCGAGTTTACGGATCATTCCGGCACGTAGCATCAGTTGATGACTGATAACTTCGGCGTCGGCTGGAGTCTCCTTCAGAGTGGAGAGCAGATATTGGCTTGTACGCATGTGTATATGTTCCGTTAGAACGCAATATGTATCAGACCGTCGGGATAAGGCGGCCAAAATAAAGAAAAGTGGCTTAGTTTATCAGTGACGGCGGGTTGTCAAAAGAGAAGGGCGCGAAAATCTAGACTGAATTCAGGTCTATTACCTCGGTTATGCCATCTTTTACTTGCCAACGCACGTTAAAATCAAGCAGATGGACGGCATAAATGCGTTCTTCGTTCTCACCTTTTCGATAAGCAGGGCGTGGATCTTGAGCCAACACTTGCCGAATAAATCGCTCTAGATGAGGGTAACGCGAACGCTGCTGCAGGATTTGCTGTTGGGCAACGTCAGAGAAAACGACGCACATATCCGCCAGAGGCGCATCTTGAGCAAAACCACCACGCGCCTGTGGCTGGCTTTCTGCAAACGGTAGATAAGGTTTGATATCAATAACCGGTGTACCGTCGACCAGATCAAGACTGCCTAATTTCAAACAAACCTTACCGCCTTGAGTTTCAACTGATTTCAACTCGACCAAAGACATGCCAATAGGATTAGGGCGGAAGGTTGAACGTGTCGCAAACACACCCATCCGCATATTTCCACCTAAACGAGGTGGCCTAACCGTTGGACGCCATCCACCGTCCATTGTTTGATGAAAAACAAACATAATCCACAGATGGCTGAATTCTTCTAATCCGCGCACCGACTCTGGCTGATTATAAGGTGCGATAAGCTCCAGTTCGCCATCGCCGTCTTCAACCAGTCCAGGCTGACGTGGAATCGCGAACTTTTCTTTATAGGGCGATCGAATCAGCCCGATAGTATTGAAAGAAAACTGACTCATTGCTGAGAAACGTTTAACGCGGAACCTTTACATACCGCCTGTTGGTAGCAATTTGGTGTGTCTGTCACGATTTCGCATTGATGCAGTAGCACGGCGTTTGCTTTCATCGTCGATGCTTTAATCTGCATGCGCTTACGTGCCGTTGCCAAATTAGGTGCAGCGTCTTGAGCTGTGGCCTGACAAACGCTGCCGGTCACTTCCCCTAAATCGCGAAAAGGTTTGCCGACCAAGTCTTCTGCGTTTTCATAGACTTTGACTGGACGAGCTCGTTGCTGAGTGGTTTTTGTCGTTTTGGTTGTATTTGTCTGTGTTTTCACAGGTTCAACGGGTGTCTTAGTTTCTGATTTTGTGTGCAGCAAAGAGCAGCCGGACAAAGCCAAGGAGGCAGCGAGCAAGCATAAAGGTAATGCGCGCATAAATATTTCCTGATTTTTATAAAGTGGTTGCTATTGAATCAAGGTATGACAGAAATGACAAGACGGGCATAAGCCCGTCTTGAAGATATTACTCGATATATTGAGCAGAGCAATTACCAGCCTTTAACTGCGCCGCCGTTAAAGATTTTATTTGCAGCTTCGTAGACTTCATCGGACTGATAAGCTTGAACGAATTTCTTCACGTTTTCCGCATCTTTGTTGTCCTCACGGGCAACGATCAGGTTTACGTATGGAGAATCTTTATCTTCAACAAAAATACCATCTTTTGCTGGAGTCAGCCCAATCTGGCTAGCATAGGTCGTATTGATAACGGCCAGTGCGATTTGAGCGTCATCCAGAGAGCGTGGCAGTTGTGGTGCTTCCAACTCGACCAGTTTCAGCTTCTTCGGATTCTCGGTTACATCTAACACGGTTGGCAGTAAGCCGATACCATCTTTCAGTTTTATCAAGCCCACTTTTTGCAGCAGCAGCAGAGAACGTCCAAGGTTAGTTGGGTCGTTTGGTAGTGCAACCTGAGAACCGTCCTGCAGTTCGCTCAGAGATTTGATTTTCTTTGAGTAGCCAGCAATTGGGTAAACGAAGGTGCTGCCGACTGGAACCAGTTTGTAGCCACGATCTTTGATCTGTTGATCCAGATAAGGTTTATGCTGGAAAGCGTTCGCGTCGATATCACCCTTGCTTAGTGCTTCGTTTGGCAAAACGTAGTCGTTAAAGGTAACCAACTCTACATCAAGGCCATATTTGTCTTTGGCAACTTTCTGCGCAACTTCAGCAACCTGCTGTTCTGCACCGACAATAACGCCTACTTTAATATGGTTTGGATCTTTTTCTTCCTGACCACAGCCCGCCAGCGCCAGAGAACCCAGAAGTGCGCCAACGACAGCAATCGACTTAAACTTTAGTGACATACCCGTATCCTTCTTTTGACTTGTTCTTGAGACATTGTTTTTGAGACGTTGTTTTGAAACATCGTATGGCGCGGCATAGCAAGCGCCGTTTTTATTATTAGGACTGCTTTATTTGTGACTAACCGCTTTAACGATACGATCGCCACTAAATTGGATCAGATACACTAAAATGACTAACAATACCAATACCGTATTCATCACGGTTGCGTCATATCCGATATAACCGTACTGATAACCAATCTGTCCCAAACCACCGGCTCCTACGGCACCACCCATCGCTGAATAGCCGACTAGGGTAATCAGTGTGATGGTTGCTGCGTTAACTAGCCCTGGTAATGCTTCCGGCAGCAGAATTTTGCTAATAATCTGCATCGGCGTTGCACCCATAGCTCGCGAGGCTTCAATCAGGCCTGTTGGAATCTCTAACAACGCATTTTCAACCATACGCGCGATGAACGGAGCTGCACCAACGGTTAATGGAACCAATGCTGCCTGCAAACCGATAGACGTCCCAACGATGATGCGAGTGAATGGAATCATCCAAACCAGCAAGATAATGAATGGGATGGAACGGAAAATATTAACCAATGCGGAAAGTAGGCTATATAGCTTGGCGTTTTCCCAGATCTGGCCTGGGCGCGTAATATAAAGAAGTACGCCAACTGGCAGACCGATAACAAAGCCAAAGAAGCCAGATACGAAGGTCATGACGACGGTTTCCCAAATGCCTCGGCCCATCAACCACATCATTGCCTCAGACATAACCCAGTACCTCTACTTTCACTTGATGATTCTTGAAAAATTCAATAGCAGATAACGCGTCAGCATCATCTCCGTGCAGTTCTGCCAACATAACGCCGAATTTTACACCGCCGGCATAATCCATTTGAGAGCTTAATATACTGATATCTACATTGAAGCGACGTACTGCTTGAGAGATCAGTGGTGCATCCACGGATTGCCCTGTGAATTCCAAACGCAATAACGGCTGAGTATCCGGTTTACGATCTGGCGTCATGCGCGCTGCGAAATCGTCTGGAATATCCAAATGCAGCGTTGAGTGAATGAACTGTTGTGCTAGTGGAGTCTTAGGATGTGAGAAAACTTCACCCACGGTACCTTGCTCTATCAACTGACCATCACTAATTACGGCAACTTGATCGCAGATGCGTTTCACCACGTCCATCTCATGGGTGATTAATAGGATTGTTAAGCCTAGGCGACGGTTAATATCTTTCAGTAGTTCTAATATAGAACGCGTTGTCGCAGGGTCGAGCGCGCTAGTCGCTTCGTCACACAACAATACTTGCGGGTTACTGGCTAAAGCGCGAGCGATAGCGACACGCTGCTTTTGTCCCCCCGACAAATTTGCAGGATAAGCGTCTTTTTTATCACTTAAACCAACCAGATCCAGTAACTCGCTGACGCGGCGTGTCATTTCGTCGCGTGGCGTATTATCAAGCTCCAGAGGCAGGGCGATGTTTCCTGCAACAGTACGAGATGACAGCAGATTAAAGTGCTGGAAGATCATACCAATCTGGCGACGGGCTTTGGTCAGTGCGCTTTCAGAAAGTGCCGTCATATCCTGATCGCCAACGAGGACTGTGCCGCTGGTTGGGCGTTCCAATAGATTTACGCAACGGATAAGCGTGCTTTTACCGGCACCGGAAGAACCGATGACGCCATATATTTGTCCGGCAGGGACGTGCAGTGACACGTCTGATAGCGCTTTAATTTGGCGCTGCCCCTGCTGAAAAACTTTGGTGATATTTGTAAGTTTAATCATTTTTATATTTTTACTTTTGGTGTTGCCCGTGGCAGATAAAAAGCAAACTTTGGGAAGGTCCAAAGTATTGAACTGGATGTTAAGGCGTCTAGACGTCTAAGTCAACAGAAGTCGAATGAGTTAGGTGCTCTCTCTTTAGCGCAAATCATGCGATACTTAGCAGCAACTAACGCCATAAGGAGTGAATATCTGTGGCCCAGCTTGTTCCTGCAATTTTTTTAGACCGTGATGGCACGATTAATGTCGATCACGGATATGTTCATGAAAGCGATAACTTCCAGTTTATAGACGGCGTAATTGACGCGATGGCTGAACTGAAAAAGATGGGCTTCGCCTTGGTTTTGGTCACGAACCAATCAGGTATTGCTCGCGGTATGTTTACCGAAGATCAGTTCATGCATCTTACCGAATGGATGGATTGGTCACTGGCCGATCGCGGCGTTGATTTAGACGGTGTCTATTATTGCCCACATCATCCGGAAGGGACGGTAGAAGAATTCCGTCAGGCCTGCGATTGCCGCAAGCCACAGCCGGGCATGTTGCTGTCTGCACAAGAAGAACTAAATATCGATATGAGCGCTTCTTATATAGTAGGCGACAAAATTGAAGATCTACTTGCGGGCGAAGCTGCGGGAGTTGCGACCAAAGTTTTAGTCCGTACGGGTAAGCCAGTCACGCCAGAAGCAGAAGCTAAAGCTGATTTTGTGATTAATAGCCTCGCAGATTTACCAAAAGTGATAAAACAGCGTGTTTAGTACACTATATGGCTGAAAATGAGCCAAATAGAAAAAAAAGTGAAATTAGGGGTTGTCAGCCCGCGAGAACTCCCTATAATGCGCCTCCATCGACAC
>NZ_KV824241.1:0-1089 GCF_001816025.1 Hafnia sp. HMSC23F03 | reverse complement strand
AACGTTACTTCCTCTCAATGCGTTCGCCTCAGAACGTGCGCTCGAGCAGGCTAGCGCTGAGCAAATTCTTGCGTTGCCGGTTCCCATTCGGCATGTCAAAGATCCCGCGACCTGTCCGGCACATTTGTTGCCGTGGTTAGCATGGGAATACGCGGTGGACTATTGGAACCCCGAATGGGACGAGGCGCAAAAGCGGCAGGTTATCGCGGATGCAGCGTATGTTCATCAGCATCGAGGGACCGCAGGCGCAGTGCGACGATCGTTAAGCGCTGTGGGGCTACCGACCACGGTGGTGGAGTGGTGGCAAGATCAACCAAGACAAGCTCCGTATACCTTCCGCATTGAGGTTTATAGCACGCAGGGTGTGACCGAAGCCTTGTATGAACAGATCCGCAACCTTACCGACCGCGCCAAAAACCTCCGCAGCCATCTGAGCAAGATAGATGTGATCACCGACGTGGGGACTGAGGGGGCATTTTACATTTCGGGTGCGGTAACGGCGCATGTTGATATCGATATTTTTGCAGGGGAGCCCAATGGCTAACTTTTACAGCATTATCACGAATCGAGGCAAAGAGCTCGAGGCCGAGGCGCTGGCGAGTGGAACCAAAATTACGCTGGCGAAATTTGTCGTAGGGGATGGCAATGGGCAGGCGGTGGCCCCCAAGCCAACACAGACCAAGCTTATCAATGAGCAGTACCGAGGGGATATTGGGGAACTGAGTGTTTCTCCCGATCAACCGACCCAGATGATGGCGAAAGTCGTCCTACCGACTGAGGTGGGCGGTTTTACCGTCCGTGAAATCGGAATGCTTACTGACGCAGACGAGCTGTATGCCGTGGCGAACTGTGCTGCGATTGAAAAGCCTGTGGGCGGTGTCAGCGTCAATATGCAGTTTCGTCTGGCGGTGTCAGATACGGCCAATATCACATTAAACGTAGCGACAGGCGATGGACTGTTTTTACGGATTGACCAGGATCTGACTGAAATCCGTGGGCGAGGTGCGCAGGCGCAAAAGACAGCCCGAGAGTCGCTGGCGATCGTGGATGCCTCAACAAAGCAAAGGGGGTTGGTGCAACTCAATAGTG
>NZ_KV824240.1:0-44533 GCF_001816025.1 Hafnia sp. HMSC23F03 | reverse complement strand
TATGTGATATTCGATGCTTTAGGCGTACGAAACCACACACAGCCCCATTCCCCATTCCCCATTCCCCATTCCCCATTCCCCACCAAATATCGACAAAACTGTCGAACTCGTCACCTCTTTGATGATGTCGATCAGCACACTCTGCCCCCTAGACCCCTTATAGTTCAAGGTATTAGCCATCCCCCGCAAGGGGTATAAAACTGGCACAGTACATGCATATAAATAGGGTGAATAAACATTAAATAACGCTTGGATTGCCGAGCGGTATGAATATGAGCCGGGTTCTGTCCCTTCCGGCTGAATAAAATAGGAGCAATGTTGATGAAGAAAGTCATCACGGTCTGCCCTTATTGCGCATCAGGTTGCAAAATTAATCTGGTGGTCGATAACGGTAGAATCATTCGCGCTGAAGGTGCGAATGGCGTGACGAACCAAGGCGAGCTGTGCCTGAAAGGGTATTACGGCTGGGATTTTATCCACGATACTAAAATCCTGACTCCGCGCTTGAAGTCACCAATGATCCGTCGTGAACGCGGTGGAAAACTGGAAAATGTCTCATGGGAAGAAGCCATTGAGTTCGCCAGTTCCCGCTTACTGGCTGTGAAAGAGAAATACGGCCCTGACGCTATCATGACCACCGGTTCTTCCCGCGGTCCTGGTAATGAAGCTAACTATGTGATGCAAAAATTTGCCCGCGCAACCATCGGCACTAACAATGTCGACTGTTGCGCGCGCGTCTGACACGGCCCTTCGGTTGCAGGTCTGCAGCGATCGGTCGGTAACGGCGCCATGAGTAACTCAATCGTCGAGATTGAAGATACTCAATGCATTTTCGTCTTCGGTTATAACGCCGCGGACTCCCACCCTATCGTGGCTCGCCGCATCATCAAGGCGAAAGCGAAAGGGGCTAAAATTATTGTTTGCGACCCGCGTTTCATTGAAACCGCGCGTATCGCTGACATTCATGTTCCGCTGAAAAACGGTTCTAACATTGCACTGCTGAACGCTTTAGCACACGTCATCATCGAAGAAAATCTTCACGATCGTGAGTTCATCGAACAGCATACCGAAGAGTTTGAAACCTTCCGCGATTTGGTGATGCCATACACACCAGAATCGGTTGAAGAGATCACCGGTATCAGTGCTCAGATGATCCGTGAAACAGCCCGCATGTATGCGAAAGCACCAACGGCAACCATTCTGTGGGGCATGGGTGTTACCCAGTTCTATCAGGGTGTCGAAACCGTGCGTACCTTAACCAGTCTGGCATTGCTGACGGGTAATCTGGGTAAAGCACACGTTGGTGTAGGCCCAGTTCGTGGACAAAACAACGTTCAGGGTGCCTGCGACATGGGTGCGCTGCCAAACACTTATCCGGGCTATCAGTATGTGACTGACGAAGCCGCTCGTGAAAAATTCGCCAAAGCTTGGGGGGTTCCGTCCCTGCCAGCGAATATCGGTCACGCGTTGAGCGAAGTTCCACATAATATCGATCACGGCTTGATCAAAGCACACTACGTGATGGGTGAAGATCCGCTGCAAACCGAACCGGATCTGGCCACTATCCGCCGTACTTTTGAAAAGCTGGATATTCTGATTGTGCAGGATATCTTCATGACCAAAACCGCCGCAATTGCAGACGTTGTATTGCCTGCAACCTCTTGGGGTGAGCATGAAGGGGTATACACCGCAGCCGACCGTGGTTTCCAGCGCTTCTACAAAGCGGTAGAGCCTGAAGGTGATGTCAAACGCGACTGGGAGATCATTAGCCTGATGTCCACCGCGATGGGTTACCCGATGCACTACAACAATACGCAGGAAATCTGGGATGAACTGCGCGAACTGTGTCCGATCTACTACGGCGCGACCTACGAAAAAATGGCCGATTTGGCCTACATTCAATGGCCATGCCCAACGCTCGACAGTCCGGGAACGTCATACCTGTACGAAGGCGGTAACTTCGATACACCAAACGGTAAAGGTCAGTTCTATACCTGCGAATGGCGTCCACCGATTGATAAAGTCAGCGACGAGTTCCCAATGGTGCTCGCTACCGTACGTGAAGTAGGCCACTACTCTTGCCGCTCTATGACCGGTAACTGTAAAGCGTTGGCCGCACTGGCCGATGAGCCGGGGTATATCCAAATCAACACCGCAGACGCCGAACGTTTGGGCATCCGCGACCAAGAGCTGGTTTGGGTACGTTCGCGACAGGGTAAAGTCATTACCCGCGCAGCGGTCAGCGATCGTCCAAATAAAGGGGCGGTCTATATGACGTACCAGTGGTGGATCGGTGCCTGTAACGAATTAGTAGCAGAAAACCTGAGTCCGATTACCAAAACGCCGGAGTACAAATACTGTGCCGTCAGCGTTGATGCAATCAAAGATCAGGAAGAAGCCGAACAGTACGTAGTACGTGAGTACGACAACATCAAACGCCGCCTACGCGTAGCCGCTGAAGGATAAGTTTTTCAGCCAAAGTTGGAACCAACGCCCGACATTGCTTAGCTGCAATGTCGGGCGTTTTTTATCATATTCGTTTCTCATTTTAAGAAAGTTAATCATCGCTAACTCAATCACCTAAGCGATCAACATTTTCGATTTATCAAATTAACACGCCGATTATCACCACCAAGATCAACGAGCCACATTCCTAGACCAACGATAATGTGGCACATGGTAATAGCGAAAATGGTTCGACACTTCTGTCGAATCTCCTGTCGAGGTTGAATTTTCACGCTGTTCTTTTCATTCATCTTAAATAAGTGCTAGAAGCAACTCACTAATTTAAAACAAAAAAACACAAACAAAATACAGTTGGCATGATGTGTGCTTGCTAGTACCGATAAGCAATCTGAGCACGGGCAGTTCCGTTCTGCCCCACCAAATATAATGAGAAATCAGGAGTTAATTGATGAACCGGTTCGTCATTGCAGATCCTAAAAAATGTATCGGCTGCCGCACCTGTGAAGTCGCCTGCGTCATGGCTCACCGTGAAGATAGCGAACTTCACAACCTGTCCAAAGACAACTTCACTCCACGCATTCACGTGATTAAAGGGCAAAACGTTAGCACCGCTATCCTGTGTCGCCAGTGTGAAGACGCGCCTTGCGCAAACGTCTGTCCGAACGGTGCTATCTCTCGCCAGAAAGATTTCATCTACGTATCACAAGAAAAATGCATCGGCTGTAAAACCTGCGTGGTGGCTTGCCCATATGGCACGATGGAAGTCGTAACCTCGCCGGTCGTTCGCCAAAATGGTGCTTCCGCTATGATGGTTTCGTCTAAAGCCGAAGCTAACAAATGCGATCTATGCCACACCCGTGAAAATGGCCCCGCTTGCGTAGAAACCTGCCCAACCAACGCGCTGAAACTGATCGATCGCAATGCTATGCAGGATCTGATCAACGAAAAACGCCGCCGTGCCGCACTCGATACCACCATTGATTTCATGTTTTAACTCTTTTCGCTAAGCAGTTTTGGTCCCTATTGATTGACGTCGCAGTGAATTAACTGCGGCTTCAAACTGAAGGACTTGATTAACAACCATTCATTATCCCCGGTTCGGGGTAAGGTCTCGTTATGAATTCACCTATCGTGAATAATCAAATTGTTGTCAATAATCTTGATGTCGTGAACAACAACGTTGCAGTTAACGATGTTGTTGGGAAAAGCAAAGTTGTTACCGTCTGCCCATACTGCGGCGCAGGTTGCAAAATTAACCTGTGTGTTGAAAACGGCAAAATAGTACGCGCAGAGGGCGCCAATGGGGTCACCAATCAGGGCGAACTATGTCTGAAAGGGTATTTCGGTTGGGACTTTCTTAACGACACCAAACTGCTTACGCCACGCTTGAATGAGCCCATGATCCGCCGTGAGAAAGGTGGAAAGTTCGAGGTCGTCTCTTGGGACGAAGCCATTCGTTATACCGCTCAGCGTCTAAAAGAAATCAAACAAAAGTACGGTGCGAAATCGATTATGCATACCGGTTCCTCTCGCGGAACCGGTAACGAAACCAACTATGTCATGCAGAAATTTGCACGTGCGGTAACCGGCAATAACAACGTCGATTGCTGCGCGCGCGTATGCCACGGCCCTTCGGTTGCAGGCCTGCAACAAACGCTGGGTAACGGTGCCATGAGTAACTCCATCAGCGATATTGAAAACTCTCAATGTTTGCTGGTATTTGGCTATAACTGCGCGGATTCTCATCCTATCGTCGCCCGCCGCGTGATCAAAGCCAAAGAAAAAGGCGCCAAAATCATCGTGTGCGACCCACGAAAAATAGAAACCGCACGCATTGCCGATCAGCACCTGCAAATGAAAAACGGAACCAATATGGCTTTGGTTAACGCTTTTGCGCATGTGCTGATTGAAGAAAACCTCTACGATAAAAGCTACGTCGCTAATTTCACCGAGGGTTTCGAGGAGTATCGCAAAATTGTCGCCGACTACAGTCCAGAAGCGGTTGAAAAACTCGTGGGTATTCCTGCCGAAGATATTCGTCAAGCCATGCGCACCTACGCTGCAGCCCCTTCGGCTACCATCATGTGGGGCATGGGCGTGACACAATTTGGTCAGGCCGTTGACGTCGTGAAAGGCTTGTCGGGTCTAGCCTTGCTCACCGGTAACTTAGGCCGTCCTAACGTTGGTGTAGGGCCCGTTCGTGGGCAAAACAACGTGCAAGGCGCCTGCGATATGGGGGTGCTACCCAATGAGTTTCCGGGTTATCAGTCAGTCACCGATCCTGAAATACGCGCCAAATTTGCCAAAGCATGGGGCATCAACGTCGAAGACATGGATCCCGATGTCGGCTATCGGATCACTGAAGTGCCGCATCTGGCGTTAGAAGGTAAGGTAAAAGCCTACTACATCATGGGCGAAGATCCATTACAGACCGAAGCTGATTTAGGCCTAGTTCGCAAGGGCTTCGAGGCTTTGGAATTTGTCGTTGTGCAAGACATCTTCATGACTAAAACAGCCGAGCAAGCCGACGTGATTTTACCCGCCACCAGTTGGGGCGAGCACGGTGGAATCTTTTCCTGCGCCGATCGTGGTTTCCAACGCTTTGGCAAGGCCATCGAAGCGAAAGGGAACGTTAAACGCGACTGGGAAATTATCAGCCTGTTGGCGACCGAGATGGGCTACCCGATGCATTACAACAGCAACGAAGAAATTTGGGATGAATTACGTGAGCTATGCCCACTTTATTACGGTGCTACCTACGAAAAAATAGGTGAAATGGGCCATATACAGTGGCCGTGTCCAACGTTAGATCATCCGGGCACGCCTTACCTATATAAAGATAACCATTTCGATACACCAACCGGTAAGGGTCAGCTATTCGCCACCGCTTGGCGCGCTCCCGCTGAAGTACCCGATACAGACTATCCTTTGGTGCTCTGTACCGTACGCGAAGTCGGTCACTACAGCTGTCGTTCAATGACGGGCAACTGCGTGGCGCTACAGACGCTGGCCGATGAGCCTGGATTTGTTCAGATCCATCCCGAAGATGCGCAGAGAATGGGCATACTCGATCAACAGATTATTTGGGTTGAATCCCGCCGTGGCAAGGTTATCTCTCGCTGTAATTACAACGAACGCATCAACAAAGGCGCGATCTATATGACCTATCAGTGGTGGATTGGCGCTTGTAATGAGCTAACGCAGGATAATTTGGATCCGGTATCAAAAACGCCAGAAACCAAATACTGCGCGGTACGGATTGAGCCAATTATCGATCAGGATTGGGCTGAGACATACGCCTCTCAGACCTATAACGAGATGAAATCGCGGCTTCGCCATCACGTTGAAGATGCAGAGCGCAGGATGGTGCACGCTTAACCATTCTCAATCTGTTTAATATCCCCTCCCCGAATTTGGGGAGGGCATTAGCACTGCACAATGGGAAAGCTATCACTGTATTTATTTAACCCTTTTTGCATGCTCGCTGCCCCACATCAAAGATGTTTATCGCTTAAGTACGGAAAATAGGCTTCTTCGATGTGGCGAAGTTTTGTCATTCCCACGAGTTAGTGTTCAGGAGCCCCTTTGAGTCAACAATCAATCTTGCTGAGAGTGAAAGGCAAAGTCCAAGGTGTTGGCTTTAGACCCTTCGTGTGGCAACTCGCTCAACGCTTAAAACTACAAGGCGAAGTCAGTAATGATGCTCAAGGGGTATTAATCGCGCTGCGTTTACCTGCCGACGTGGCTTATTTTTGTCATCTGTTGCGTCAGGAATGCCCTCCGTTAGCACGTATTGACAGCATCAGTGAACACGAGTGGACTGGCGGCGAACTGCCCGATGAATTCTGCATTGTGGAAAGTGGTAAAGGCAAAATGGACACCCAGATTGTGCCCGATGCGGCTACCTGCCCTGAGTGTTTACGGGAAATGAGCGATCCCGACAATCGCCGTTTTGGCTATCCATTTATCAACTGTACCCACTGCGGCCCACGCTTCACCATTATTCACCGTATGCCCTACGATCGCCCTTTCACCGCCATGGCTAGCTTCCCGCTATGTCCAACCTGTGCTCAAGAGTACCAAAATCCCGCCAACAGGCGTTTTCATGCACAACCGACTGCCTGCGCCGACTGTGGCCCTCATTTGTGGTGCAGTAATAGGGCTGGAGGACAACCATTCACGGGATTGCAGGCGTGGAAAGAACTGATCGACGTATTGCTTAACGGCGGTATTGCCGCCATCAAAGGGATTGGTGGATTCCATCTGACGTGTGATGCCTCCAATCCACAGGCTGTACGATTACTCCGCGAGCGCAAGCGACGCCCTGCAAAACCGTTGGCCGTTATGTTGCCCGATGAACATTGGGTGCGCGCCTTCTGCCGAGAAGAAGTCTCAGCCGATTTACTCACGCTGTTGAAGAGTCCCGCTGCCCCTATTGTTCTGATCCCAAAATCATCGTTAGTGCTTGATGGCATTGCGCCTGGCCTAGACGAAGTCGGCGTAATGCTGCCATCCAATCCTGTGCACCATCTGCTGCTACAAAAGATCGGACGCCCGCTTGTCATGACCTCTGGTAACGCCAATGGTTTACCACCCGCGCTTAGCAACCAACAAGCGCTGCACGAGCTCACCGGCATTGCCGATATTTGGTTACTGCATAATCGCGACATCGTGCAGCGCGCTGACGATTCCGTTATTCGCTGGCACACTAACGGCAGCGAAATGCTGCGCCGTTCACGCGGTTTTGTTCCTGACAGCTTCGATCTGCCAGAGGATTTTCGTCATTTACCCTCGATTGCCGCCGTCGGCGGAGATTTAAAAAATACGTTTTGCCTTCTGAAGGGTAACCGTGCGGTGCTGAGCCAACATCTCGGTGATTTGAGCGACGAGCGCGTACAGCAGCAATTCACCCAAACATGGGAGCTATTGCACCAAATCTATCAGTTTGTACCTGAAGCATTGGCCTGCGATCTGCATCCAGCCTATGCCAGTACTCAGCTCGCTCAACGGTGGGCAGAAAAGGCGGCTTTAACCTGTTTTCCAATTCAGCACCATCATGCCCACCTAGTCGCGTGCATGGCCGAGCACAACATTGCGCTGGATACACCACCGCTCATTGGGCTTGCGCTCGACGGTATCGGCTACGGAACGGATGATTCGCTATGGGGTGGAGAGTGTCTGCGGGTCGATTATCGGCAAATGCAGCGCCTAGGCGGCTTACCTGCCGTTGCGCTGCCCGGCGGAGACTTAGCGGCTCGGCAGCCGTGGCGTAATCTTTTAGCGCAGCTACTACGCTTCGTCCCCCATTGGCAGCAATATCCTGAAGCCCAATTTATTTTGTCGCAGCCATGGCAGATTTTACAGCGAGCGGTCGAGCGTAATCTTAATAGTCCATTGGCTTCCTCTACGGGAAGATTATTTGACGCCGCCGCCGCTGCGCTAAATATTTGTGCAGAAGCCATCAGCTTTGAAGGTGAAGCCGCCTGCCGCTTGGAAGCGTTAGCTCAGCAGGCAAAAAGCAAAAATACGCCCGTATCCCTCCCCTTGGATGAACAACATAACCTCGATATGGCGGCGTTTTGGCAGCAGTGGTTAAGCTGGCAGGCACCTCCAGAAGAGCGAGCCTACGCATTTCATGCGGCACTAGCCCAAGGGCTGGCGGATTTAGTTCGCGTGCATGCCGAGGCTGAAAATTGTCGCACTATCGTGATGTCGGGGGGCGTATTGCATAACCGCTTACTGCGCCAGCTGTTACATCAAAACTTAGCGGATTTCACACTGTTGCTGCCACAGAAATTACCTGCTGGCGATGGCGCCTTAGCGCTTGGACAAGCCGTGATCGCTGCCGTACAGCTATCGGATGCGAGGACGATCGCAAAGACATAAACGTCACGCTACCACGGTGCCGCCAATGCGTTATCTAATGACGGTAATCAAGGTCTCATCGGGTGTATTCGCCGAGGATATGCCCGCCATAAAAAATAAGATCATAATTATGCATGAACTGACTCTATGCCAAAGCGCATTTGACATCATTGAACAGCAGGCTAAAGCCAACAACGTGAAGCGCGTAACGGGCGTGTGGCTGGAGATTGGTGCGCTATCCTGTATTGAAGAGAACGCCGTACATTTTTGTTTTGACATCGTCTGCCGCGGCAGCGTGGCCGAAGGCTGCAAATTACACATCACCACCCAGCCTGCACAGGCATGGTGCTGGGACTGTAGTCAGTCAATCACCGTATCTGCGCATGACGCCGGATGCCCACACTGCCAGAGCCATAATCTGCGCGTGGACAGCGGCGACAGCATGCAAATCAAACAGATCGAAATCGAATAGTTTTCGGGAGAGAATTTATGTGTACTACCTGCGGTTGCGCGGCTGGCGAACAGCGTATTGAAGGCGACGATCATCATCACGATCATGAGCATCACCATGAACACGGGCATACACACCCGCATGGTGGCGAACATCAACATGAGCATCATCATGAACATGCGCACGGCCACCATCATGACCACGAACACCACGGCCATGAACACCACCATGGGCATCACCACCACGCACAAGATGAGCACCCACAGACCGTCGTCGTCCATCACCATTACCACCACACCGGCGACGTGCATCATCATCACTATAATTATGTTTTGGCTTCTGATGCCGAACTGCATCTTCACGATCATCAGCACAAGCATAAAAATAAGAATAAAAACAAAGGTAAACACCAGCACACACACGAAGAAAAATTCGTGCCAGAACAGCAGGACAACGATCTGCACTACGGCAAAGGTGAAGCGGGTAGCCACGCGCCCGGCATGACTCAGCGCCGTATGCTGCAAATCGAACAAGACGTGCTTGGTAAAAATAATCATCTGGCAGAGCACAACCGTGAGCACTTTACCCAACAGCATATTGCTGCGCTAAATTTGGTTTCCAGCCCCGGTTCAGGCAAAACAACGCTGCTAACCGAAACGCTGAAGCGTGTTGCTGATCGATATAGCTGTGCCGTCATTGAAGGCGATCAGCAAACCACCAACGACGCTGAACGCATCCGCGCCACTGGTGTGCCCGCCATTCAGGTGAATACCGGTAAAGGCTGTCATTTAGACGCTCAAATGGTGCACGACGCCATGCATCGTCTGGATCTACCAGACCACAGCCTGCTGTTTATTGAAAACGTCGGAAATCTGGTTTGCCCAGCCAGTTTTGATTTAGGCGAACGCCATAAAGTAGCCGTTCTGTCCGTTACCGAAGGCGAAGATAAGCCGCTGAAGTACCCTCATATGTTTGCAGCCTCTTCCCTGATGATCATCAATAAAATCGACCTGCTACCGTATCTGCATTTTGACGTTGAAGCCTGCATCGCCAACGCTAAACGTGTAAATCCGCAGATCACCGTGATTCAACTTTCTGCCACCAGCGGCGAAGGTATGGACGCTTGGCTAGCTTGGTTGGAGACAAATGTATGTGCTTAGGAATTCCGGGACAGGTGGTTGCCGTTGGCGATGATATTCATCAAATGGCCACGGTCGACGTATGCGGCGTGAAACGCGAAGTCAATATTGCGTTGGTCTGCGAGGGCTCACCGCAAGATATGCTCGGACAGTGGGTATTGGTTCACGTAGGCTTTGCCATGAGCATTCTGGATGAGGCTGAAGCCAAAGATACGCTAGACGCATTAATGGCAATGCAAGAAGTCGAAGAAGACGTTGGCTACTTTCTCCGTAATGGCGAGCCAGCGCCACAGGTCAGTGAAAAGTAAGGTGATATAAGATATGCAGTTCGTTGATGAATTCCGCAATCCTGAACTGGCGAAAAAGCTAGTTCAGCGTATTACCGAACGGGTTCGTTCCTTGCCTTCACACTGCCGACTTCCTTTACAGCTGATGGAAGTTTGCGGCGGGCACACACATGCGATCTTCAAATTCGGGCTGGATCAATTACTTCCGCCAGAGATCGAGTTTGTGCATGGCCCCGGTTGCCCTGTCTGCGTTCTTCCAATGGGACGTATCGACGAATGCGTTGAAATAGCTAACCAACCAGACGTGATTTTCTGCACGTTTGGGGATGCCATGCGCGTACCCGGACGCCATGGCTCGTTGCTAGATGCTAAACGCAAAGGCGCAGATGTTCGTATCGTTTACTCTCCGCTTGATGCACTAACGCTGGCTCAGCAACACCCTGATAAAGAAGTGGTGTTCTTTGGACTTGGTTTTGAAACCACCATGCCAAGCACCGCGGTAACCTTGCAGCAGGCTAAAGCGCTAGGGCTGAAAAACTTTACCGTTTTCTGCCAGCACATCACCATTACTCCAACTCTGCGTAGCTTATTACAGCAGCCTGACGTGCGCATCGACGGCTTCCTCGCGCCGGGTCATGTCAGCATGGTGATAGGGGCTCATCCTTATGAGTTTATCTGTGAAGATTTCCATAAGCCGCTGGTGATTACCGGCTTTGAACCGCTGGATATCCTACAAGCCTTGGATATGCTGGTGGCTCAGATAGCAGAAGAGCGTTGCAGCGTCGAAAATCAATATCGCCGCATCGTTCCCGATCACGGTAATGCTATTGCGCAAAAAGTATTAGATGAAGTCTTTGTAACCAAAGACAGCAGCGAATGGCGAGGCTTGGGAGAAATTGCTCATTCTGGCGTTGGCTTAAGCCCTGCTTATGCTCAATTTGATGCCGAACTGCGCTTTCATCCTCAAGAACAGAAAGTGGCAGACGATCCACGAGCACGCTGTGGTGATGTTCTGACCGGCCGTTGTAAACCCGCCGACTGCCCTCTGTTTGGTGAAGGCTGTAATCCACAAAACGCATTTGGCGCCTTGATGGTTTCATCTGAGGGAGCCTGTGCGGCGTTCTACCAATATCGTCGTGGGCTTGAATAAAAAGGTACGAATAATGAGTGAATGGTCTAAAGATGATGTGATCACAATGGCGCACGGCAGCGGTGGTCGCGCCATGCAACAACTACTGGATACGCTGTTTCTACCGTTGTTTAGCAATCCCGCTTTAGATGAACGTGAAGATCAGGCTCGCCTGCCGCTGAGCATTTTTAATCAGCACGGCGATCGTCTAGCTTTCACGACCGATAGCTACGTTATCGATCCGGTCTTTTTCCCCGGCGGCGACATCGGCAAATTAGCCGTATGTGGCACTGCAAACGATTTAGCGGTGAGCGGTGCTCAGCCCAAATACCTCTCCTGTGGCTTTATCCTTGAGGAAGGATTGCCGTTGCAGGATTTGGAAAAGATCGTGCGCAGCATGGCTGCAACCGCTAAAGCCGCCAATATTCAGATCGTCACCGGCGATACTAAGGTTGTGCAGCGCGGTGCAGCAGATAAAATCTTTATCAACACCGCAGGTATCGGTGCGATCCCTAATGATATCCATTGGGGAGCCTCTGAAATTCAACCGGGTGACAAACTGATCGTCAGCGGCACCTTGGGCGATCACGGCGCAACGATCCTAAATTTGCGCGAGCAACTCGGGCTTGAAGCCGAATTGATCAGCGATTGCGCTGTCCTCGCTCCATTGATTGCGCCTTTACGCAATATTCCAGGTGTACGCGCTTTGAGAGATGCTACACGCGGTGGAGTTACTGCCATTATGCATGAGTTCGCCAACGCCAGCGGATGCGGTATTGATGTGATTGAGCAGTCACTGCCGGTAAAAAATGCCGTGCGAGGCATTTGCGAATTATTAGGTCTAGAACCGCTGAACTTCGCCAATGAAGGGAAATTGGTTATCGCCGTATCGCCTGAAGCTGAACAAGCGGTACTGGATAGCTTGCATGCACACCCACTCGGCGTAGATGCGGCTACCATTGGTGAAGTTACCGAAGGCAAACAGGTGCGTTTAACGGGAATGTATGGCACTTCACGCCTGCTAGATTTACCGCATAGCGAGCCGTTACCAAGGATTTGCTAAGAAACATATTTATCCACTTCTGGCCGCCATTATGGAGCCAGAAGTGGATAGGCAAACTAGTGCGCCCCTAATTTACCCACCAACAACTCCCGCACAGGCTGGTTGGTATTCATCGCCTGATACAAAGTCTCGTACAGGTCGTGAATTTTATCCAGATAGTGCTCTAGCACAGCATCCATAGAGCGATTGTTGACAGTACCGTCAATCAGGCCATTCTCATCGATTGTCGAATGACTGATTTCAACAAAATGATCTTCACCCTGTTCATCGTTCATACGCAGGCCATACTGAATTTTTTTGCTGTAGAACTCATCTGCCAGCTTCACTTCAACCATAAAGTGATCAAACACGGTGAAGTTAACGCTATCGCCATCCCCGCAGCTGAACTCATGAAAAATCTTCAGTTTTGAAGAGGTCGCGGCTTTGATCAGGCTGCTTTTGTACAGAGCCCATTGCGCCATTAATTTTTCATTTTTGTCATGGATATAAAGCGACTTTTCGGTTAATTCGCTGACCTTCATGCTTCTTTGCCTCGCTCCACATTGTGGGTTGGAGTTTGTTACTCAGGGCTTCGCCCCATTGATAGATTTGACGCTCAATCAGGCCGTAATCCAGCAGCGTTGAACGTTTCAACCCATACAAAGCATAATCCGTGCCAAAAAGAAAAATGAACAATTAATTGATATTATTCAATTGGTTAGCTTGGATATTTTATTAAGAAGGCGTAAAAAATGTGATGATGAAACGAGGAATGATGACGCTTCGACATTTATGTCGAAGAAAATGTCACGGGCGAAAAAAGCCAATTTTCGCCCGAGTCATAAGAGATAAATCAGTCTTTAGCAGAAATGCCTAGACGCTGCATACGGGAAATCAGTGTCGTGCGTTTCAATCCTAGGCGAGCCGCAGCACCGCGTGGTCCAGCCACAATACCGTTAGTTTCACGCAGAGCATTGAGAATACGTTCGCGTTCGCTAAGTTCGCCGTCTTGTTCATGCGGTACTTTTTCGGCAGGCTTAGACGCCTTTGGCATCGTCCATGTCGAGGAAGAAGACGGCATTTCGCTCGCAGGCTTGTTCACCAACGGAGGGGAAAGGTGATATTGCAGTTCGTTAAGCTGTAAATTCAGCACTGGGCCACGCGTCAAAATGACTGCGCGTTCAATGATGTTCTCCAATTCACGAATATTCCCCGGCCATGGCAAATCACACAGCATGCGGATGGTTTCCGTTGGAATGCTATCAATGGTACGGTTCATCCGTTTGGCAATTTTGCGCGTAAAGAATTTAACCAGTAACGGAATATCTTCCGGGCGTTCTCGCAGCGGCGGGATCACGATAGGGAAAACATTTAGGCGATAGTAGAGATCGCTACGGTATTCACGGTCCAGAACCATCTGCTTTAAATCACGATTGGTGGCCGCAATCAGGCGCACATCGACTGGGATAACTTTATTCCCCCCCAGACGTTCAATTTCGCGCTCTTGCAGTACTCGCAACAGTTTAGGCTGTAGCTCGAGAGGGATATCTCCCACTTCATCCAAAAACAGTGAGCTCTTGTTTGCTAGCTCAAAACGCCCCATTCTCTGCGACGTTGCTCCGGTATAAGCCCCTTTTTCATGACCGAACAGATCGCTTTCAATCAGCCCGCTTGGAATAGCCGCACAGTTCATCTTCACCATGCGTTTTTGGTTACGGGAGCTCAGGTTATGAATGGCTTGCGCTATCAGCTCTTTACCTGTTCCGGTTTCTCCCAGAATCAAGACGCTACAATCACTAGAAGCGACCATTTCGACCTGCTCTAGCACGCTTTTGATGGCGGCGCTTTGCCCCACAATCTCACCAAAATCACTATCTTGGCGAATTTGCTCGGTCAAATAACGGTTCTCATGAACCAAACTATCCTTCAGGCGAGAAATTTCACCATAGGCCAGCGCGTTGTCCACCGCGATAGCGATACGAGCCGCTATTTGGCGTAGCAGTTTAAGGTTGTTATCGCTGAAGATGGCCGGCTGACATTGAGCTAGTTTGAGCACGCCCAACACTTTGTTGCCGAAGACCAGCGGAAGCTGACAAATCGTCTGATGACCAAACTCTAACATCTGCGCTAACTGACGATCTTGTGGCGCCAAACGTGTGGAGTCCTGCAAATCCATCAACAGCATCTCTTCACTTTGCACCACCTGCTGAGCAAGAGAACCTTCCAGCGGTAAGTACTTTTGCTCGCGCAGCACCGGCTTTCCACTTTGATAACAGGCCACATAGGCTTTGAAGCGATCTTCCTGTTCATCAAAAATAGATAGGCCGATGTAATCAATACCAAAGAAACGATGGATCTCTTTGGAGACCTCAGCGGCCAGAGCGTCTAGCTCTAGCTTAGAGGTCACGGCATTGGTTACGTCGACTAAAATACGGTAGTGATCGCGCTCGCGGCGGAGGCTCTCTTCTTCAAGCTGAACATGTTCGCGCTCGAGAATATTCTCGAGTACGCTGGCAACCACATCAGCCAACGGCAGCGCCAATGCCAACTCGCTCTCACTAAACTGTTGATTGCCGTGTTTAATAAATTCAATGCCGCCTAGTCTTTGGCGTGGTGTCGTCAGCGGTAGCTGATAATAAACATTAAGAGATCGATACTGCGCTAATTCTGAAACCTGTGGGAACTGCTGAATAAACTGCTCGCGCTGACAGCAAATAGGTTGCTGATCCGCCCACACTTTTCCCCCCGGTCCTTCCGCCAATAAAACATCATTGGAACACTGCATCTGTTTGCTTTCAGGCTCATAGCCATAATGCGTTATACGGTTATGCAGAGGATCAAGGCGCAAGATATTAACGCGATCAAAACGAATAACGGAAAATGACAAGCCGTGGAGAGCCTGCATCAGCTCAGAGAGGGTTCGCTGAGCAAGCAGCGTTTGTGTGGCCTGATGCAGCATATCCTGCCAGACCGGATTCATTCTGGTCGAAGACTGTATTTTGACGGTATTCATAACTGAAGATGATGCGCGTGAAATGATTAGGTCGGTTATTTTACGGGAAAGAAAACCTGAATAGATATGATCTGAATGCTTAAATATGACAATTATTGCCATGGTAATGGTGGCAAATAATAACCATTATTCTTTGAACATGTGCGTCAACAATTCGCTAACGCACATGAAACCATAAATAACTATATTTGGTAAAATTATACCATCTCTAGCGCCAATAATTCTTCAATCGTCTGACGACGGCGAATTAAACGCGACTCACCGTTTTCAAACAACACCTCTGGTAACAACGGGCGGCTGTTGTAGTTCGACGACATCGACGCACCATATGCACCGGTATCATGGAAAACCAGATAATCGCCTACCTGTGCAGCCGGTATTGAACGAGTTTCAACTTCCCCGCCCGCTTTTTGCGTAAACACATCACCCGATTCACAGAGCGGCCCACCAATCACAGACTCAACCTGCGGCTGATCAGTCACGTCTCGCCCATCCGCAGGCAAGAGAGAAATGTGATGATAGCTGCCATACATTGCAGGGCGCATGAGATCGTTAAAACCCGCATCAACCAAAACAAAATGGCGGCTACCCATATTTTTCACCGCGCGAACCTGCGCCACCAACACACCTGACTCAGCAACCAAGTAGCGACCCGGCTCAATTTCCAGATGCACAGGATGACCTAAATGACGAGCAATACGTTCGCGCGCGTCGTTCCATAAGCCATAGTAGTGAGAAACGTTAATCGACTCGTCCCCCTGCTGATAAGGGATCGATAAGCCGCCGCCCGCCGAGATCGCCTGAATATCATGATCTAACTCGATCACCTGACGTACCATCGTGTCGCAAACCTGCGCGAGATGCTGATAGTCCACACCTGAACCAATGTGCATATGCAAACCAATCAGTTCTAGATCGTATTGTTTGATTAATGCCAGCGCCTGCGGCAGTTCTTCAAACCAGATACCATGCTTGCTGTTCTCGCCTCCGGTGTTTGTTTTCTGGCTGTGGCCATGACCAAACCCTGGGTTCACACGCAGCCAGACCGGATGCCCTTTCGAACGTTCACCCAATTGTTTAAGCATATCGGCTGAGCCAGCATTAACGGGAATATTCAGTTCAACCACACGAGCAATCGTCGCTTCATCAAGTACATCAGCGGTAAACACGATTTGGCTTGGCGAGCCTCCAGGTTGAAAACCCGCCAGCAGTGCACGTTCTATTTCCCCTAAAGAAACGGAATCCACCTTCACGCCTTGCTGGTGCATTAACCGCAAAATATGAATGTTCGAGCAGGCCTTTTGCGCAAAACGAATCACATCAAATTCGCGCAGTTTTTCAATTTGCTGTTTAATGATCTCACCGTCATAAACCCATACAGGGCAACCAAACCGTGACGGTAGCGTAATGAGATTATCGGCATTCAGCGCAGTAGTGCGATCGTTTAGCGAACGTGGCATGGCATCCTCTCGGCGGTCAGTCTATTTTTGTGGTTATTTGATGTTGTGCTTTGATTATTGCCACTGAGTGTGCCTTTAATAAAATATCTATTTAGGACAAGTCTATTCATTTATGATATGGCTTTATCTCGCTTGGAGTTCGTCGACCATGTCTGCTATTTCTTTGCGTCAGATCGAAATCTTTCATGCGGTAATGACGACAGGCAATTTGACCGAAGCCGCGGCATTGCTAAATACGTCACAACCCACGGTCAGCCGTGAGTTAGCTCGATTTGAAAAACTGCTGCAGATGTCTCTATTTGACCGAGTCCGTGGGCGACTGAGACCGACCGCACAGGGGCTACAACTCTTTGAGGAAGTACAACGTTCATACTATGGCATTGAGCGCATCGTTGACGCTGCAACTCACATTCGACAATTCCAGCAGGCTCAGCTTTCTATTGCTTGTCTGCCCGCGTTCTCGCAGTCTCTATTGCCCAATGTCTGCCGTACATTTTTGGGCGAGTACCAAGACGTAAGCCTAAATGTGATTCCACAAGAGTCTCCTTTATTAGAAGAGTGGCTATCCGCACAGCGCTACGATCTTGGATTAACAGAGAACACTTATACGCCACCAGGCACTGAACGTCGGACACTGGCAACCTTAAACGAGATTTGCGTACTACCGAGCAATCATCCACTGCTCAGTAAAGAACGGCTGACACCGCAAGACTTTGAGGAACAACGTTATATCAGCCTGTCGCCTAACGATGCCTATCGCCAAACGCTAGACGCACTCTTTCATCGCGAGCAGGTTAGTCGCCAGATGGTGGTAGAAACCCACAGCGCCGCATCTATTTGTGCAATGGTGTGCCAAGGCGTTGGCGTTTCGATTGTCAATCCGCTCACCGCGCTGGATTTCGTAGGGTGTGGCGTAGAAATCCGGCCCTTTAGCGTTGACGTCCCCTTTACCGTAAGTCTGATAGTACCGAAGCATCGCCCTTCTTCGGCTCTGGTTGAAGCCTTTATTGCTCATCTGGAAGGCTACATTTCCGAGGTCTATCTACGCCTTAAAGGGTCTTTACCCCCATTCTAAGAATCGTCGGTTTTATCTGAGCATCCTCCAACATTGTCTATACTGAAAAGAACTATGACACCGATTTCATCAGACAATAAGGAGCAAAAATGGCAGGTAAACCGCCCTATCCAAGACATGCAGAGATCGTTGAAATCCGTAAAGGTACACAGG
Organism: Hafnia sp. HMSC23F03; assembly: GCF_001816025.1. Classification (NCBI taxonomy): domain Bacteria; kingdom Pseudomonadati; phylum Pseudomonadota; class Gammaproteobacteria; order Enterobacterales; family Hafniaceae; genus Hafnia; species Hafnia sp. HMSC23F03. Next base: position 26,453 of record NZ_KV824240.1, on the reverse strand, counting down.
GAGCAACTGAAATTTGGTATGAGCTGCGGGCAGATCATCCTCGTCCCAATACATTAATCAGCGAGCATCCAACACATCAAGAAGCACTGGACGCAAAAACACGCTATGAAGATGAAAAGAAAGAATAATGTAGCTTTACTAAGCACTAAAACAAAAACTCAGCCTAGGCTGAGTTTTTGTTTGTCTACCGCTAACGACATCTAAACGATAGCGTTATTTAGTTAGCGCTATGATACCCAACGTCAGACCTGCAACCGCCGCTGCACCACCAGCAATAGCCCCTGCCGTCTCCCAATTATCCTGAGTCGTGCCTTTCATACAGGTATTGGTATGTACTAGTCGCCCTTCAGAATCATAGCTCGGCACACAAGGCGATTCTGTTGCACAACCCGCTAACAGCGTTGAAAACAGCACGATAGCAATTAACTTTTTCATGGTACACCTCAAGAGGCTCAAGCCTTAAGCAACATGCTTCAGGTGCAACTCTAGCACTCTACGCACGATGAGAGAGTAATGAATAGTTGCAAAGTATTTGGATTGTAAAGAGTGTGATGCCGTAATTGACTCTGACGATCAGATGCATGTTGGCCCCAACGCCCATTTAGCGGCCAAATAACAAGATATAATCAATCCAGAGAAAAGTCTTAAGCAAATAAGTTAACCCTCAACCAAAAGCATTACCTTACTCCAGCACGCCATCAAAACCTGCCAAGAATTTATACCTTATATATTTTCCTAGAGCCAAATTATTAAAGCATTAAGAATAAACCTCATAAGTTTAAGGTTTATATAATATCAACATGTTGCATTTTTGTAATTTAAATTATTTAAAAATAAAACCATAAGGAATTATCCTAATTCATGATGGGATTAACTAGGAACATTCCAAATAAATCCAGATATCAGGACTTTTATTCCAACAGTGGCACAAGCATTGTTAACAAACGATCTGAACCTCTAAGGATAAAATAACAATTAGAAAAATATACCGAATTCTTTTTATTGATTAGCAAAGCCTTTTATGTATAAACAAAATAATTGTAATATTGATTTGTTAAATGGATTTATGAAATATCTTTCATTTAATAAAAATCGACATTTAAAACCACTGAATAAAATAGAGTAGCAAGTACATAAATTTTCAACATGTGCTGTTACTTATTGATAGCAATACGCTAAATCTCTAGGAATATACAATATGCAAACGAATAAACTGGTAATTATTGCAGCTTTAGCTGCTGGCATGACGTCTATGACTGCATTCGCGGCTTACACGGGTTCTCCAACTACAGGTGAAATTCAATTCCAGGGCGAACTGGTTAACTCTGCCTGTGGTTTAGCGCCATCATCTAGCCCAGTGGTTGTTGATTTTGGTCAGATCCCAACTTCTGCTTTAGCTAATGGCCAGCAAGCTGGCAATATTCAGAAGAATATTGAATTGCAGGACTGCGATACTACTGTGGCAAAAACTGCGACTGTTACCTATAACCCAAATACCATTAATACAGCCGATAATACCTTAGCTGCCTTCACTTCTGGCACTGCTTCAGGCGCAGGTATCGGTCTGAAAGACAACGCAAGTAACAACGTGGTTTGGGGCCAAAAAATGACGCCAGTTCAGTTGGTTAACGGCACTAACAAGATCCCATTTGTCGCTTATCTGAAAGCTGACAATGCATCAGGTGCTGTGACTCCAGGTGCATTCCAATCTACCGTTAACTTCCAGATTGATTATCAATAAATCAGCCGTACAACGCGGGAGCATTCCCGCGTTTATTTTCACCCTTGGATAGAACATTATTCCTGACAGGGAGACATCATGTTTATCCGCAGCTGGCTATATATCGCTATCGGTGTCATTCCGATCTTTGCCCATGCGCAAACAGGAAATATAACACCGGGTAGCCTAAGTATGAAAGGTGAATTAATCGAAGCTGCCTGTGTGATTGATCCACTCTACCGAGAACAGTGGATCGAGTTTGGAAATATCTCAGCGAGGGATATAGCGCAAGGTTCCGGCGTGTTACTCACAAAAAATTTTAATATCAAACTGACCGGTTGTGCATTGGCTAGCGTTATAAAACCCGGCAATTATTACCATAGCGCAAACGTAACATTCACCGGCATACCTGACTCATCCGATAACCAACTATTAGCCATTGACGGGGAAGCTAGAGGCTTTGCAATTCAATTAGCTGATACTCATGGTGAAATATTAACGCTGGGTAAGAACACACCAGATTATGCCTTGATGGATGGTGACAACATTTTGAATTTCAGCGCGTCACTCGTCTCAACAGGGCGAAATATTCGTGCTGGCGATTTCTACGCTACGGCGCGTTTTTTCATGGACTACCTGTAACTCCACGGCAGGCTAGCTATGTCTATCCAAAATAATTCAAGCCGCATTGGGGTGAAAAAAAGTAAGCACCGTTAATAAAGATGCAGCTTGAAGTATGAAGGAAATATCTGATGGGGGGCGTTTTAGCTCGCTCTTAAGGGCTGCGCATGACAGCCGGTAAAATATAACGTAGTGATATTATGCTTTATTCACCGAAAACGAAAAAAAATTTACTGGCTGTTTTGATCGCCCTGTTTTGCTACAGCGACAGGGTCACGGCCGATCCTATGGTGGAATTTAACACCGACGTTTTAGACGCGTCCGATCGTAAAAATGTCGATTTAAAGAGATTCTCATCCGATAACTATGTCGTTCCAGGGAATTATCTTTTAGATATCCGTGTTAATGGCCAAGCAGTATCACAGCAAAACGTAATCTATCGCGCCACAGCTAATAATGCTGACACCAGCTTTGTCTGCTTGACGCCAGAGCAGGTCGATTTTCTCGCTTTAAAAAAAGAAGCACAGGAGAAAATACAACACGTTGACCCCCAGTGCCTCGACATCAAAGCGATCCCTGGCGTTGAACTCAACAACCATGAAGGGATTCTGGATATCACCGTACCGCAAGCATGGATGAAATATAACGATCCTGATTGGGTACCGCCAGAACGCTGGGATGACGGCGTGGCAGGCTTAGTATTTGATTACAGCCTTTCTGGCCAAATGACTCACCAGCTTAAAGAAGGTGATAGCACACACTCGTTGTCAGCCTATGGTCAAACCGGTTTTAACGCCGGTGCTTGGCGTATGCGTGGTGAATATCAGGCAAATTACGACAATGATGGCCAGCATAATCTTGACTGGAATCAGGTGTATGCCTACCGCCCGCTGCCAAGTCTGGCGTCAAAACTGACCGTTGGCGAAATCTATCTTAACTCACAGGTTTTTGACACCGTACGCTTCACCGGTATCAACATGATTAGCGATGAGCGTATGTTGCCGCCAAGCCTACAGGGCTACGCGCCTGAAATTCACGGTATCGCAAAAAGCAACGCAAAGGTCACCGTTAGTCAAAGTGGCCGCGTTATTTATGAAACGACCGTGCCAGCGGGACCATTTAATATTCAGGACTTACGCAGTTCTGTGCGCGGTACGTTGGACGTTAAAGTTGAAGAACAAGATGGTTCGGTTTCGACTTTTCAAGTCAATACCGCCAATATCCCGTATCTCACACGCCCTGGCTATGTGCGCTACAACACCTCTATCGGTAAGCCATCACGCTATAACCACCAGTTAGAAGGGCCGGCTTTTTACGTCGGAGACTTCTCATGGGGGATCAGCAATGCATGGTCACTGTACGGAGGCACCATGCTGACGGGCAATGACTACAACGCATGGTCTTTAGGTCTGGGCCGCGACCTGAACGTGCTTGGCGCATTATCTGCTGACGTGACGCAATCCATCAGCCGCGTCCCCGATCAGGATAGCCAAAAAGGGATGTCCTTTAAGCTTAGCTACGCTAAAACCTTCGACGAATATAACAGTGCAATCACCTTTGCAGGCTACCGCTTTTCTCAAAAGACTTTCCGTTCTCTCTCCCAATACCTTGATGAGCGTTACCAGAAATACGACAACGTGGGCCGAGAAAAAGAGATGTACACCATTACGGGTAATAAAACCTTTTGGGCTGACAATCCTGACTGGGCGACCACCATGTTTCTTACCTACACCCATCAAAACTACTGGGATCGCAGCGGGCAAGATCGTTACGGGATCACGCTTGGGCGTTCTTTCCGATTGGCTGGTGTCAATGGCATCACGGCGAACGTATCTGCTTGGCGTTCAGACTATCAGGGCCGACGCGATGACAGTTTTGCCCTCTCGCTCTCCATCCCGATCGGCGATAGCCGCTGGATGGGCTATGACCTACAAAACAGCGCAGGCAGCACGACTCAGTTAGCGTCTTATAGCGATAACAGCGACTACAACAACCTGTGGCGAGTACGAGCCGGTTTAGGTCAAAACGATCGCGCAGCAATGGACGGTTATTACCAGCATCGCTCTCAGATGGCCGAACTCAACGCTAACTTGAGTTATCAGCAATCTCGCTATGTTTCTGTCGGCGGCACCATGCGCGGTGGATTTACCGCCACGCAATACGGAGCCGCCTTGCATAACAGCAGTGCAACGCTCGATACGGCTCGCATCATGGTGGATACCAGCGGCATCGCCGGTGTTCCTCTTAATGGTAAGCATGCTTGGACCAACAGCCAAGGTGTCGCCGTCGTACCTGATGTCGTGAGCTACAACAGTTTTGATACTCGAATCGACGTTGATGCGCTGGATGAAGATATCGAAGCCAGCAAAGCAATTTCGACAACGACGCTCACCGAAGGGGCTATTGGTTATCAGCGCTTTGCTGTTGCTCAGGGTGAAAAAATGATGGCACTCATTCGCCTTGCTGATGGTTCTTTCCCTCCGTTTGGTTCAGAAATCGTCAATCGCGACGGCGTGAGCGTGGCCATGATGATGGATAACGGTATGGCGTGGATCGCGGGTGTGACGCCTGGGGAAACACTCTCAGCCAATTGGAACGGCAAGAGCCAGTGCCAACTGAAAATTCCTGACCATAACCTTAACTCTTCCAAACAATTACTACTGCCTTGCCAGTGAAATAACGGCCGCTTTATGGCGGCCTGCTTAATAGCGAAAGGAATAATATGAACAAATTAACAGTCAAACGTTGGCTAAGCACGCTATGCCTATTCAGCGCCATTACAGGAAGCGCACACGCAGGGATTTCATTGGATCGCACCCGCCTCATTATCACGGGTAACGATCGCTCGGCCAGCGCCAACCTGAGCAACACCAGTCCCGATATTCCTTTTTTAGCCCAGTCTTGGGTGGAAGATGCTGAAGGCAAAAAAATCACTTCACCGTTAGTCGTACTGCCTCCTCTCCAACGAATTAACGGGGGGCAAAAAGGCGTGGCTCGTGTCACTAAGACCAATGGCATCGATGATTTACCACAGGATCGTGAAAGCCTGTTTTATCTCAATGTCAGAGAAATTCCGCCTAAACCGACAAAACCAAACGTGTTGCAGTTAGCTATGCAGTCACGCATTAAGCTCTTTTACCGCCCTAGCGCCATCGTGCCAAAGAGCAAAGGTGAGATATGGCAAAACCAAGTCGTTTTCCATAAGCAATCTGGCAACCGGATGACAATTGAAAATCCAACGCCTTACTACATCACGATTATTGGTTTGGCGCAGAAAACGGTGAAAGAAGGCGGAGGCAAACTGACCCAGTTTCCTGGCGTATTGGTTGCACCAAAGTCATCACTCGATATTGACGTCACTAATTCCGCGGTGAGCAGTTTCGCGATGATGTACATCAACGATTATGGCGGTCATCCCGAACTGAAGTACAGCTGCCAAGGAAGCGTGTGTAAGGCATTACCTGCCGATCAGCAGCCTCGCTGACCTACATAAAGGAGGATGTGATGAAACAGTTCCGGTTACCGATAATCGTATTAGCCGCAATGCCGCTCATGTTGCAGGCAGCACCGACCTTTCGACAAGATTTCAGTCAAGTCGAAGGGGAAAACGGCGTCGTGCATTTCTCTGGAAATGTTTACGTTGCCCCCTGTGTGCTCGATCCCCAATCTCGTGAGCAATACATCGATCTGGGAGATATCAGCGCTCGGCTGTTTCATCAGTCAGGAGACCGCAGCAAACTCATTCCTTTCACACTGCGCCTTCGTGATTGTTTGAGGGGCGCCTCTCAGTCCGCAAGCGATATAACAAGTCAGAGCGTCGGACAACCGACTCAGCGCTACACCAGCGGTGAACAGGCGGTTTCTCTCCGCTTGGAAGGGGAATCGTCTCCAATAAACCAAGACCTATTACGTATCCAAGGCGCCGTCAAAGGCGCGGGAATTCGCCTGCTTGATGACAAAGGACACGCATTAGCACTTAACCAAAAAGCAAACACTTGGCTGCTCTCTCCCGGCGATAACGAGCTACAGCTTAATGCCGCACTGGAATCCACACAGTCGAGCATCAGCGCCGGTGACTTTCGCAGCCTACTGCGGCTAATCATGGAGTATCAGTAATGAAAAAAGTAAATCAGTTTAGCCGCCGTTGGAGTACTGCTCTCGTTCTTGTTGCGCTCGCGTATACATCAAGCGCCCAAGCTTGGATCGAAGGCGAAGTCGTACCTAACAGCGGTACACATACGTATGACTTCGATCTGGAAACGATGGATATCTCCAACAACGTCGTGGGGGGAACCATCTCTAAGTCATGGGATTTGGGCGGTAATTTCGGCGTCACCGAATACTGCACTCAACGGATTAATGACGCTCGTTATTACTCAACGACGTCAACCATGACCCCATCAACGTCAAATCCGGGCTACTACCGCTTAAATGAATATTTTGACGTTAAAGTAGAGGTCTGGATTGCAGGGAATCGAAGCGAGTATGTAACGTCGCCCTTCACCGATGAAACCAACCGCTATAGTGAAAGCTGTAAGCCGCCGTCATCTCGTTTTAACAACGTGCGCTCGGGGTCAAAAGGTAAAATAACCTTCCGTATCACCAAACCCGTTATTAACGGTATTGTATTGGTCGATCACGAACTGGTGAAGGTATTTGGTCGCCGTGGATTATTATCCGCGGGCGTTTTATCCGGCGAGGCATTATCCACTATTAATATTCGCTCGGGCATTATTACCGTTCCAGACAAATGTATTATTAACCAAGGCACGCCAATTAGCGTCGAATTTGGAGCCATTCCTAATACCAGTGAAAAGCTAAATGGCAATAATTATGTGCAGCAAGTCCCTATTCAAGTTCAGTGTAAAGGGGGCAGTTTTGATACGGGATACCTTAATATAAAACTGGGTATTCAGTCTGCTGGTTCTGGTGTGGCAAGTTTTAACTCTGACTATTTGGGTACAAATGGCGCAAACGATCGTCGCGATCTTGGTATTGTCATAAAAGATTCATCAGGTAGTACGGTAGTCCCCAATCAATTCTACGACGTCCCTGGGTTTAATAATAACCAAGGTGTATGGAATTTAACCGCAGCACCGATTGCGAAACCGGGCAGTATTATTCCTGAAGGGGAATTTGATGCTGCAGCTACCGTCGTCGCACAGTTTCAATAACCAGGGAGAATAGCAACGATGCCACAACGCCATCAATTATACGGTGCCGCTATTTTTCTGCTTTTGAGTGGCCCTATCTACGCGCAGACAGAGCTCATTGGCGGAGACATGCGCTTCCACGGAACCGTGGAGGCGCTGCCGTGCAGCGTCAAACCAGGAGGAGATAAAATCGGTGTTAATTTCAAACAAATATCTACTAAAGATTTATACAGTAATAAAACGAGCCCACCCGTTCCTTTTACCATACCTCTAGAAAATTGCAGTGATGCCGTATTTAAAACCGTTTCAGTCACGTTTAGTGGAATAGAAAGTACAGAACTTCCTAATCATCTGATTATAAATCCTGTCTCTCCAAGTTCAGCTTCAGGGGTTGCAATTGGTTTAAAAGAAAGCAATGGTTCGACAATAGAACTCAATAAACCGACTACGGCAGAAAATATTGCTAACGGTTCTATGGATTTAACATTTCAAGCTTGGGTCGCAGGCGAACCAACTGCATTGCAAAATGGAGATATAACACTGGGGCCATTCACCGCCACGGCGAATTATACGCTGACTTATCAATAAAGGTTAATATTGTATGGAACTCCAACTCTGTATTTTTGACAGTGACGTTTCTTTCGTTCAGGGAATAAAAGCAATTATTGATACCAAAAATATATCCACACAATCTACGTTGGAATATTTTGATCGCGACTTTCAAAAACTCGTCGATCACCTTGCTACACCTATTTGGGGAAATAAACAGCAAATCATACTTTGTGATATTGCTAGCCTACCTGAGGCACGATTTAAAGCGTTAAGTCTCCTTCGTCACCAATATTTGAAAGGTGAACAACGTCAGTTGATTATGCTCGTTGAAGAGGGACAGGTTCCCCTGCTGTCAGCACTGTTCACCGAACTGCCTTTGGCGAGTTGGTTCTGCAAGAAAGAGCCGCCCCAAGAATTAGTCAACATGCTGGAGCACCTACGCTTAACCTCATTTAGCGCGCCTTATTACAGCAGTATGATCCGTAAAAGTATTGAGCATTACCGCAATCAGGCATTCTCGGTGCCGAGGTATGGCATCACCCATACAGAATGGTGGCTAATGGAGGAAATTCTCAAGGGGCAATCACTCACACAGATTGCTCTCAACAGCGGCATCAGCGTTAAAAGCGTTAGCTATCGCAAAAGGCGCTTAATGAAAAAACTCAATGTGACCAGCACAGTATCTCTGGCGCAAACATTCCGCCACCTAACGGGGTTTGCTTAACTATGCGCCGAATTTCACCGCGAGCTGGTTACTATAGCGCATTAGTACCAGCTCTTTTTTTTGGCTGTATCGTGATGACCGTTTACCAGCCCAACATGGGAGGAAGCGGGCTATCTTTACCCCTGAATATCCTGAGTTGGATAGCCTTGTGCTGCTTTGCGATACTTATCATTCAGGCGCCTACAGTCTGGCGGCGGTATCGCCGCTCAGCATCACTGCTCTGGCTTTACGCTGGATGTGCGGTGCTGGTTATTCGAGCCCTATTGACCCCTTTACCTTGGTTTAACGACGCATTGATCGTCGCAATGGGTATAGCCGCTGGATTATCGTTCTACCGTTTATTACTCCAGTTACCGTGGCGGCGGCAACACCTCTTGGCGATACTCTCCACAGTGTGGATAGCGTCAGTTTTGCAGTGTTTCATCGCTGTTATTCAGCTATTTCATCTCAAAGCTGCAGCGTGGTGGGAGTTTTCACCCGCGCAGTTACGCCCCTATGGTATTTTCCAGCAGGTTAATGTCTTAGCGAGCTTTATCGCATGCGGCATAGCAGCCACGCTGTTATTGCTTTTATATCGCAGCAAAACTATCCCGTGGATGCGCGCTCTGCTGCATATCAGCCTCACGCTGCAAGGTTTTATTCTTTACGCATGCCAATCACAAATTGGCTATCTGAGTACGGCGTTGGCCATACTCGCCTGTTTAGGACTGTTTTGGCCGCAGCGTTTTATCATCTTTGCCGCCATTATAAGCTTGGTAGCTGGGGGCATCCTGTCGTTTGCCGTGCATGTTTGGCTACAGTTTCCTACCGTAGCTCACACTGACAGTACCCATACTCGGCTGTTAATTTGGCAGCATAGCTGGCAGTTATTCAGTATGCATCCGCTGTTTGGATGGGGCGTTGGCAGTTTTGAGTCCGTTTTTCTGCATCAGTTTGGCGGACAAATCACTAACGTTGGCATCAGAACCGTCAATCATCCGCATAATGAAATACTTTTGTGGCTGGTGGAAGGGGGGATATTTGCCGCCGTAGGAATGTTAATGCTGTTAATGGCAATCATCACGCTTTGGCTGAATGGGGGACGTCTTCAACGTGCCATGCTGCTAACCGCCTCTCCTATTGCATTACATATGATGACGGAATTTCCCTTATATCAATCGGCCCCACACTGGATTTTACTGATCGTTCTGCTGCGCTGTGCGGATCGTCCGTACTCCACAAGCACCATGCCGGTGTTCATGAAAGGGATCCGTGGAGGCATGATATTTTTCACCGTATTCACCATCGGTGTTTTAACCCAAACCCTGTACCTACAGAATCAGCTAACGAACGTTGAAAGGAATGGCACACAGTATGAGCTCCCGTCCCGTGCGGTTTGGCAGACGGTATTGCAACAGGATCGCTATGAGTATGATCGGCAAATGGGGGAACTGTTACGCTTTAATCACGTTCAGGATATTAATGCGTTGCGTAACGTTGAACAGTGGGCCGCAGACTATACGCTTCGCCATCCAGACAACAATCTGTATGCCGTTCGCATTCAAATCGCGACATATTTAAACGATCCCGTTCAGGCGGAACAACTCACTAATGAAGCCCGCTGGCTGTTCCCTGCGGATCCTCGATGGACAGTGAATCGCAATACTGAACAACCATGATTCGGTCTAGGCACAACAAATAACAAAGTTAGCATATTAGAAAATGTTGTCTTTATTGGACGCGTCTCAACATCGCGGCCATGTTGACGTCGATGTCCCATATGGAAATCAGCGTTGTCCAAATGGCAACTCGCCTCACTCACACCTTGCCGCTATCCTTGCCGCCACTCTATTCGTGAGGATGCTATGACACGTTTTCTAATCTGCAGTTTTATCCTTGTGTTGCTCTACCCCACTGGAATTGATATGTATTTAGTGGGACTACCTCGCATCGCAGCCGATCTCAACGCCAGCGAATCACAATTACATATCGCCTTCTCTGTCTATCTGACCGGAATGGGCTGTGCCATGCTGTTTGCAGGCAAAATCGCCGATCGGTCGGGAAGAAAACCGGTGGCGATAGTGGGAAGCGTGATTTTCATTATTGCATCTTTACTCTGCTCTCTAGCGCAAGATAGCTTGCTGTTTCTAACGGGGCGTTTTATTCAAGGCATTGGTGCAGGTAGTTGCTATGTCGTGGCATTTGCCATTCTGCGTGACACGCTAGACGACCGCCGACGAGCAAAAGTGCTCTCTCTGCTAAACGGAATTACCTGCATTGTGCCAGTTCTAGCCCCTGTTCTTGGGCATTTAATTATGCTCAAGTTCCCATGGCAAAGCCTGTTTTACACCATGATGGCTATGGGCTTCTCGGCGTGTATGCTCTCCCTATTTGTTCTGAAAGAGACTCGTCCTGAATCAGCTCCCGCATCATCACTTTCACAAATAACCGCTGAATCACTGCTCACCCGTGTCTTCCTCAGCCGGTTAGCCATTACCACATTGAGCGTGTCCGTGATCCTCACCTTTGTAAATACCTCGCCGGTATTGTTGATGGAGGTTATGGGGTTCGAGCGGGGAGAATATGCCATGATCATGGCGTTGACGGCGGGTGTGAGCATGGCAGTATCATTCTCAACCCCATTTGCTCTGGATGTGTTTAAACCCCGGACGCTCATGATGACGTCTCAGGGGCTATTTCTGGTCGCCGCCGTGGTGTTAAGTCTTGCAAACTCAAATACCACGACGCTCTTTGGCTTAACGCTAATCTGCGCGGGCTTCTCTGTGGGATTTGGCGTGGCCATGAGTCAGGCGTTAGGACCTTTCTCACTGCGCACGGGCGTGGCGAGCTCTGTGCTAGGCATCGCCCAAGTTTGCGGTTCGTCACTCTGGATTTGGCTAGCAGCGATACTCGGCATCAATGCGCTGAATATGCTGATCGCAATTCTGATTGTCTGTAGCATAGTCAGTCTCTCATTGATCATGCTCGTTACGCTCAAGAGTCCTGTACCCAACCATGAAGAAATCCATCAGCAGTCTCGATCTTAATTTGTTGTTATGCCTACAGCTTCTTATGCAAGAACGCAGCGTAACCAAAGCGGCAAAGCGTATGAACGTAACGCCTTCGGCGGCGAGCAAGTCACTGTCGAAGCTCCGCTCATGGTTTGGTGATCCGCTGTTCGTCAATACGCCGCTGGGGCTAACGCCTACGCCGCTGATGATCAGTATGGAACACAATTTGGCCGAGTGGATGCAGATGAGCAATCTGTTACTTGATAAGCCACATAATGAAACGCCGCATGGTCTCAAATTCGAGCTGGTTGCAGAATCTCCGCTAATGATGATCATGTTCAACTCCCTATCACAGCAGATTTACCAGCGTTATCCGCAAGCGACGATCAAAGTACGCAACTGGGATTATGATGCACTAGACGCCATTACTCGCGGCGAAGTAGATATTGGCTTCACTGGTCGCGAGAGTCACCCTCGATCGCGCGAACAGCTCAGCCTGTTGCCTTTGTCGATCGATTATGAAGTTCTGTTTTCTGATTTGCCGTGGGTTTGGCTACGAGAAGATCACCCTGCGCTACAAGAGGAATGGAATTTAGAAACCTTTTTACGCTATCCCCATATCAGTATTTGCTGGGAGCAAAGCGATACATGGGCGCTGGATGACGTGTTGCAGGAAGTGGGGCATAAACGCAATATCGCACTGAGTCTGCCCGGTTTCGAGCAATCGCTGTTTATGGCTGCTCAGCCCGGTCATTCGCTAATATCGACCGCGCCCCTCTATTGCCAACGCTATAATCAATTACACCAACTCCCCTTGGTCGCACGCCCGCTCCCTTTCGACGAAGCGCTACGGGAAAAGCTGATGGTTCCCTTTACGCTGCTATGGCATAAACGCAACAGCCATAACCCTAAAATTATCTGGTTACGAGAAACGCTTAAGGCACTCTATAAAAACCTTACCTGATGCAAAAGCATAAAAGGAAAATATCGAAGAGAAATTCATTCATAGTCAAAATGTAAACGCGGCCTACCACATCTTCACATAGTGTGATATCTCAGCTTTATATCGTGACGATATTGATAATGATTGTTTTATTTTGATATCTAGACTTAAGGTGAAATATTTCTCTAACCCTAACTTTAATTTCTGATACTTGACGAAAGCAATTTTAAACATTGATGCTTCAGCGGCAAACATGCTTTGAAAATTATCTTTCACAAGCAATTATCCTATATTTCTCCCCCTCCATATCCGAAAGCAAGAAATAACGATAGAATGACAATATTGTGGACATACATCGAAAGGAGTCCTAGTGGTACTACTGTCTGCTTATAATGCCCCTTTTCTCTTCGCGCTTGCGTTTATAATTTCTCTTGGTGTATTGGAAATATTATCGCTACTAATAGGTGCTAGTGCATTTAGCCATTTAGACTCCTCCTTAGGATCTCATATTGATCTTGCCAGTGGCGATAACTTACTCATACAGGCTCTGAGTTGGCTGCACATTGGCAAGCTTCCATTGCTGGTTATGCTCGTTTTACTGCTTGGCAGTTTTGCGATTATTGGTATCAGCGGGCAGTATCTCATGATTAGCCTGCTTCAAAAGCCGCTACCGGCAGGTTTAATGGCTCTGATTGCATTTGTGCTATCACTGCCCACCGTACATTTCATAGGGCGATGGCTTGCTCCTTATCTTCCCAAAGATGAATCCTTCGCGGTGTCAGAAGATAGCTTTGTCGGCTCTATGGCTCTTGTAACCCAATCCGCAGAGCAACCTGGGATGTCAGCCGAATGTAAAATTGTTGATACCTACGGACAATCTCACTATTTATTGATTGAGCCAGAAAACCCCGACGTTATTTTTACGCGGGGAGAACGCGTGCTCATTATTGCAAAAATAACGTCAGCGCGATTTTTAGCAAGCAAAAACCCGTGGCCTAATTTACTTTAAAATTTATCTTACTTAATGATATCACAAGGAAATTTTATGTTTGAAATGGATAACATTCCTTATTGGGGATTTGTTTCTTTTGGCGTATTAATCATATTATTGGTCATCGGGATTATTTTCTCTCGACTCTATGAGCGCGCTTCTGCAGAGCAATCCTTTGTTAGAACTGGTTTGGGTGGACTGAAAGTCGTGATGAGCGGAGGCGCCATTGTACTTCCAATTTTTCACGAGCTTATTCACATCAATATGAATACTCTCAAACTGGAAGTCAGTCGCTCCATGAAAGACAGTTTGATCACTAAAGATCGTATGCGAGTCGATGTTGTCGTTGCATTCTTTGTGCGTGTAAAACCAACCATTGAAGGAATTGCTACCGCAGCACAGACGTTGGGGCAAAGAACGCTGTCACCGGAAGATCTACGCATTCTTATCGAAGATAAATTTGTGGATGCGCTGCGTGCAACAGCTTCACAAATGACGATGCATGATCTGCAAGATACCCGCGAACACTTCGTTCAAGGCGTACAGAATACGGTCGCAGAGGATTTAACCAAAAACGGCTTGGAGTTAGAGAGCGTTTCATTAACTAACTTTAACCAAACCTCGAAAGAATTCTTCGATCCTAACAATGCGTTTGATGCAGAGGGTCTAACAAAGCTGACTCAGGAAACTGAACGCCGCCGTCGTGAACGTAACGAAGTCGAACAAGACATTGAAGTCGCCGTACGCGAAAAGAACCGCGATGCCATGTCACGTAAGCTGGAAATTGAGCAACAAGAATCGTTCATGACTTTTGACCAAGAGCAGCAGGTGAAAACTCGCAGCGCAGAGCAAAGCGCTAATATTGCCGTATTTGAAGCGGAACGCCGCCGAGAGGCTGAACAGAGCCGTATTAGCACCGAACGTCAAATTCAAGAAGCGGAAATCGCAAGGGAACAGGCTGTTCGTACTCGTAAGGTAGAGGCTGAACGTGAAATCAGAATAAAAGAGATTGAGCAACAACAGGTGACTGAAATCGCCGCTCAGGATAAAGATATTGCGATTGCCAGTAAATCAGAGCAGCAATCTCAAGCTCAGGCAAGAGCAAACGATGCATTAGCCGAGGCTGTACGCGCCGAAGAACACGTGGTTACGACTCGGGAAACCGCCGAAGCAGATCGTGCTAAACAGGTTGCGCTAATCGTCGCAAAACAATCCGCAGAAACCGAAGCGGTACAGCTAACGCTGAAGGCGCAGGCCGAGAAAGAAGCAGCCGAAATGCAAGCAGCAGCCATCATTAAACTTGCAGAGGCGACGCTGAAAAAAGGGCTTGCTGAAGCTGAGGCACAACGGGCATTAAATGATGCGGTCAATATACTGTCCGATAATCAAACCAGCCTAAAATTCAAACTGGCACTATTGCAGTCCCTGCCAAGTATTATTGAGAAGTCCGTTGAACCAATGAAATCTATCGACGGTATCAAAATCATTCAGGTTGACGGTTTAAACCGTAGTGGCTCTGCCACATCAGGCTCTTCATCTGAACCAAGTACCGTCGGTGGAAGTAACCTCGCAGAACAGGCAATGACAGCTGCGCTATCCTATCGCACGCATGCGCCGATTGTAGATTCCCTACTTAAAGAGGTGGGTCTTTCAGGTGGTTCATTAGCCGCTCTGACTGCAGCATTACCTAATGGCCTTGGCGATGCAGCTCTGACAGCGAATGATCTTCCAGTACAAGAAAATGTACCCGTCGTTGATAGCGAAAATCATCCGCGCCCTGCTTAATCTATTTTCACTATAACTAGGCTGTGTCACTCGCGAATCAGGAGCAACTTGTGAAAAGCGTCTGACGCAGCCTAGATAGCATGAACCATCCGTAAAATGCAAGTTCTGTTCATACACATGAGCGTCGGATATATGTGTTCAGGCAGGTTTTGCAACTATGTATAAATTGAAAAATAACGTTTTATTGTCAATAAAAATAAGAGATTGACGTCATTATGAGCGATGGAGTCCGCACCAAACCTCCCATTGATTTAAGGCTGTTACAACAGGTCATTTATAAGCATGCATTGATATTTTTTATGCTCCTAGTCTTAGGCTCACTCTTTATTGCCGTATCCGCATTTCTATTATTGACGTACTGGCAAAGCTCTAGGATTTTTTATAACCTCATGCCGATTTCGCTCGGCGTCCTATTTTTGACTTCCGGCTTATTCCTGATTTTTTTTGCAGCAAAATCGACAATCAGCAGTGTGAGTTACTACTACCATAATGGGCTTCTAAAGCACCATGGAGTCAATCTCTCCGCAAAACTCACGCATAAAGAATGTCATGAAACCGTTGTTGATATTGATAAAGTGGATCGCCACCTACACATTGATGAGCTGGAACTCAGCGTCTATTTTGAATTTCAGTTTGATGGCAGATTGTGGCAATGCGCCGATTTGATCACTAACCAGCAGCTGTTTAATTCCCTAGCTGAAGGACAAACACTCCCCATTCGCATCCTGCCGTGGATGCCAGAACAGGCAAGCATTCGCCAACGAGCATTGCTGAACCAGCTAAAGAGAAACAATCTAATTACTGACGAAAACAGTTCACGCATCGGGAAGCCGCTTGCTGAGTATGATGAGATATAACACGGCAGATAGCCCACAACCGACCTAAGCATTTCTAAAATCAGACAAACATTGGCTAGAACAGAGATTGAGATTACGCGAAATAAAGAATTTGAAGGGTTTTCTGAAGATAGCTTGGAGCGGGCGAAGGGAATCGAACCCTCGTATAGAGCTTGGGAAGCTCTCGTTCTACCATTGAACTACGCCCGCATCAATGTGAACACCATTATAGCCGCTTATGTTAACCCGGCAAGCAGATAAATGCGCTAACAGCTTATAATTTAAGCAAATAGACATGCACCATACGCCGCATAAGATAATTAAGAGTCAATCAAACTATCCCCTCTTTCTACGTTGATATGCGCGCAGAAGATCATCAGCCTTCCTCTGGTGGCCTTCTCGAGGCAATCACACGGATGAGCACAAAGGGAAATAAACACGGGCATAAAAAAACCTCATTAAGCACAGAATGCATTAATGAGGTTTTTATTAAATTAAATCAGTACGTTGATTTATTTAATTGGACGCATTGCAGGGAACAGAATAACGTCACGGATGGTGTGGCTGTTGGTGAACAGCATCATCATACGGTCGATACCAATACCCAGACCTGCGGTTGGTGGCAAACCGTGTTCCAGAGAAGTCACATAGTCTTCATCATAGAACATTGCTTCATCATCACCTTCGTCTTTCGCACGAACCTGATCCTGGAAGCGTTCAGCCTGATCTTCCGCATCATTCAGCTCGGAGAAACCGTTACCGATTTCACGACCGCCGATGAAGAATTCAAAGCGGTCAGTGATGAACGGATTATCATCGTTACGACGTGCCAGCGGAGAAACCTCTGCTGGATATTCGGTGATGAAGGTTGGCTGAATCAGGTTTTTCTCTGCGGTTTCGTCAAAGATTTCACACTGAATACGGCCTAGACCCCAGCTCTTCTCAATTTTAATGCCCAGAGATTCAGCGATTTTGGTAGCTTTTTCCAGATCATCCAAATCTTCCATTTTAATGTCTGGACGATAATGGTTGATGGACTCTTTCATGGTCATTTTGATGAAAGGTTTGCCGAAGTCGAAAGTCTGGTCGCCGTACTGAACAATGCTGCTGCCCAGAACTTCCTGAGTCAGAGTACGGAACAGATCTTCGGTCAGAACGATCAGGTCTTTGTAATCCGCGTAAGCCATATAGAGTTCCATCATGGTGAACTCTGGGTTATGACGCGGAGACACGCCTTCGTTACGGAAGTTACGGTTAATTTCGAACACGCGTTCGAAGCCACCCACAACCAGACGTTTCAAATACAGCTCTGGAGCGATACGCAGATACATATCGATATCCAGCGCATTGTGGTGAGTGATGAATGGACGTGCAGACGCACCACCAGGGATCACTTGCATCATAGGAGTTTCCACTTCCATGAAGCCTTTGTTCACCATGAAGCTACGGATAGCAGCCAGCGTTTTAGAACGAATGCGGAAAGTCTCGCGAGACTCTTCGTTAGCAATCAGATCCAAATAACGCTGACGGTAACGTGTTTCCTGATCGGCCAGACCGTGGAATTTATCTGGCAGTGGGCGCAGAGCCTTGGTCAGCAGACGAATTTCGGTACAGTGGATAGACAACTCACCGGTTTGAGTGCGGAAAACTTTACCACGTGCGCCGATGATATCGCCCAGATCCCATTTCTTGAACTGGTCGTTGTACAGGCCTTCTGGCAGATCGTCACGAGCAACATACAGCTGGATGCGACCACCCATATCTTGCAGCGTCACGAAGGCAGCTTTACCCATGATACGACGGGTCATCATACGACCTGCAACAGATACCTCGACGTTCAGATCTTCGAGTTCTGCCTTATCCTTTTCGTCGTACAGGCTATGCAACTTGTCCGAAGTAGCATCACGGCGGAAATCGTTAGGGAAAGCGATCCCTTCCTTGCGCAGCGCGGCCAATTTCTCACGGCGTGACTGCATTTCATTGTTTAGATCAAGAGCCTGTTCGGCACCTTGTGATTGTTGTTCAGACATATTGTTTCCTCATAACCCGGCTTTCAAACTTGCCTCAATGAATCTATCCAGGTCGCCATCTAACACGGCCTGTGTATTACGCGTTTCAACGCCAGTACGTAAATCCTTTATGCGAGAGTCATCCAGTACATAAGAACGGATCTGGCTCCCCCAACCGATGTCAGATTTATTATCTTCCATCACTTGTTTCTCAGCATTTTTCTTCTGCATTTCGTACTCGTACAGCTTAGCTTTAAGCTGACGCATTGCCTGATCTTTGTTCTTATGCTGAGAACGGTCATTCTGACACTGGGTCACAATGTTGGTCGGAATATGGGTAATACGTACAGCGGATTCCGTACGGTTAACGTGCTGACCACCTGCACCGGAGGCGCGGTATACGTCAATACGCAAATCGGCTGGATTGATCTCGATATCAATATCGTCATCCACTTCTGGGTATACAAACGCAGAGCTAAATGACGTATGACGGCGACCACCGGAGTCAAACGGGCTCTTACGTACCAGGCGATGTACGCCAGTTTCAGTACGTAACCAGCCGTAGGCATATTCACCGGAAATTTTTACGGTCGCAGATTTCAGACCAGCAACTTCACCGTCTGACTCTTCAATAATTTCAGTTTTGAAACCTTTGGCTTCAGCCCAGCGCAAGAACATACGCAGCAACATGCTTGCCCAGTCCTGTGCTTCTGTCCCACCAGAACCCGCCTGAATGTCGATATAGCAATCGGCACTATCGTATTCACCCGAGAACATACGACGGAATTCTAACTGAGCGAGTTTCGCGTCTAACTGATCCAGCTCAACGACGGCCTCATTGAAGGTCTCTTCGTCGTCAGCTTCAATAGCTAACTCCAGCAGCCCGGAAACGTCATCCAGACCCTGCGTCATTTGATTGATGGTGTTAACAATTTCTTCTAGCGAGGAGCGCTCTTTACCCAGCGCCTGTGCCCGCTCTGGCTCGTTCCACACATCGGGTTGTTCAAGCTCAGCGTTGACTTCTTCTAGCCGTTCTTTCTTGGCATCATAGTCAAAGATACCCCCTCAGAACTTCTGTCCGTTCAGACAGGTCCTGAATACGGCTTTTTACCGGATTAATTTCAAACATATTTTCTTATATCTTTCGTTAAGTGTTCAAAGACGGAACCACAGCATTCCCATAAAGGAAATCCTAACCCGCCATAAAGAGACGATAGAAATAGCCTCAAAGCAGCATAATGAACGAAAAAATCGCTTACGCTCAGTTTTCGACTCAATCAAAATGCCCTTACAGAATATAGCAACTCACATCTATAAATGGCAGTCATTCCGCGCTTTTCAAGCTCTGTTGCTGCAAAATCGGACGAGGATCGACGAAACTAAAATGTGTAGCTTATTGCTGGGTCGCAGTTATTACTTTTTCTTATAAAAGAGCGATGCCTCATAGCGCTACCCAACTCGGGTTGTATGGTGGAATGCGATTACGTCATACCGCTTGAGCTATGATGAGAACAAAAAGGGGCAGCTTGTGCTACCCCTTCTACATTACATGGATTTTTATTCGAACGCGTCAGCGCGGCCAAAGGTGTTGAATCATCAGCTGTACACTGCGGTTGCCACGATATTCGTTAATGTCCAGCTTATATGCCAGTTCGACTTCACGCACGCTGGGATCTGGCCATAATGTGGTATCCACGTTAAACGCAATTCCATCTAACAACGGTCCACCACCAAGGGGCTCAACCATCAGCTTTAGATGGCGCTCGCCAACCAAACGCTGTTGCAGAATTTTAAACTTGCCGTCAAACGTCGGATCAGGGAATGCCTGACCCCAAGGGCCACCATCGCGTAACAGTTCGGCAGTTGGTAACGAAAGCTCGTCCATCGCCAATTCACCATCAGACCAAATCACGCCTTCCAACTGAGAGGCATCCAGCCACTCGCCCACCAGCTCAGCAAAACGCAGGCGGAACTCATCAAAGCGCGACTCTTCCAGAGATAATCCAGCCGCCATTGCATGACCACCAAATTTCATGATCAGACCGGGATTCTGTGAATCTAGACGTTCGAGAGCGTCTCGCATATGCAAACCGTGGATCGAGCGTCCTGAACCTTTCAAAATGCCATCCCCCGCAGGAGCAAAAGCAATGACCGGACGATAGAAACGTTCTTTAATGCGTGATGCTAAAATACCGACCACGCCCTGATGCCATTCAGGGTGATACAACGCTAAACCATACGGCATTTCTACCGTAGTGCGTTCAAGCTCGCTGCAAATCTGCAACGCCTCAACCTGCATGCCCTGCTCGATTTCACGGCGTGTGACGTTTAGGCTATCCAAATCACTGGCTAATGCCCGCGCCTGCGGCATATCTTCACACAGCAATAATTCAACGCCCACGGACATATTATCCAAACGCCCCGCGGCATTTAGCCTTGGCCCTAGCGCAAAACCCAAATCGCTTGCCACCAATTGTCTCGCATCACGATTGGCAATTTCCAGCAGTGCGCGGATACCGACTCGGCATTTCCCTGCGCGAATACGATTTAACCCTTGATGAACCAGAATACGGTTATTGGTATCCAGAGCGACCACATCAGCAACCGTGCCTAACGCCACAAGATCTAACAAATCAGCCAAATTCGGCGCGGGAATGCCATGTTGTTCGAACCAACCATGTTCGTAGAGATGCTTACGCAGTGCCAGCATCAGATAGAAAGCAACCCCTACACCGGCCAATGATTTGGATGGAAAGTCACAATCATTGAGGTTTGGATTCACCATGGCATCGGCTGCTGGCAGCGTTTCGCCGGGTAAATGGTGATCGGTAACTAAGACTTTAATTCCGCGCTCATGAGCGTTATCCACGCCAGCATGCGAAGAAATGCCGTTATCGACGGTCATGATCAGTTCAGCACCCATTGCCGCCGCCTGCTCGACCACTTCAGGACTTAGCCCGTAGCCGTCTTCGAAACGATTCGGCACTAGGTACTGGACGTTGGCCGCCCCCATACTACGCAACGCCAACATTGACAGCGCGGTACTGGTGGCACCATCGGCATCAAAATCACCAACGATAACAATGCGTTGATGCTCACTCAGCGCCTGATGCAACAGTTCTACGGCTCGCTCGATACCGGATAGCTTCTGGTATGAAAGTAGGCCTTTAACGCTGCGCTCTAGCTCCTGAGCATTGAGAATGCCGCGATTAGCATAGACACGACGCAGCAGAGGATGAAGATCTTCGGGCAGTTCATGATTTTCCACCGCCTCACGGCGGCGGAGTTGTGTCGATACGATCAAACTTATTAACCTTTTGCTTTGCTCATTGCTGCCTGTGCATCCAACATCGCCAACATCTCTTTAGGTCCCTGATAGCCAGGGATCACAGTGCCATCATTCAGCACGATGGCTGGGGTGCCCTGTACGCCAAATTGCACGCCCAGTTCATAATGTTTTTTGATGTCTACATTACAGGTTGCGGGCTGAGTGGCTTCACCGCTCAACGCAGCATCAAACGCTTTACGGCGATCGGCCATACACCAGATGGATTGCATATCTTTTTCCGCCTGCGAGCTTAAGCCCTGACGCGGGAATGCCAGATAGCGTACGGTGATACCAAGATCGTTGTACTCTTTCATCTGAGAATGCAGTTTGTGGCAGTAGCCACAGGTGATATCCGTGAAAACAGTAATCACATGTTTTTCTTTCGGTGCCTTATAGACAATCATTTCAGGCGCCAACTTCTGCAAACGCCCAACGAGAATCTGGTTGGTCACGTTAACCGGCACGGCACCACTGACGTCATACATTGGACCTTGAAGGATATGTTTGCCGTCGCTAGTGACATACAGCACGCCGTTGTCAGTAAACACCGTTTGTAAACCAGCCACTGGCGATGGCTGAATTTCTGCTTTTTGCACGCCTAACGATTTCAGCGACTGTTGAATTTCCGCGTCACCTGCATGTGCGGCACCGGTGACTGAAGCCGCCAACAGAGACAGCCAGATTAAACCTTTCTTCATTGCATAGTCCTTGTAATTCCCCATCGCTTCAGGCGCGAGGATGATGCTGTTGATGTAGCTGTTTCAGTCGTTCAGTGGCTACATGCGTATAAATTTGGGTGGTGGACAGATCGCTGTGTCCCAGTAACATCTGTACGACACGTAAATCAGCCCCGTGGTTCAGCAAATGCGTCGCAAAAGCGTGCCGTAACACATGGGGGGACAAGCGCGAACTATCGATTCCAGCAAGCACCGCGTAATGTTTAATACGATGCCAAAACGTTTGGCGCGTCATTTGCTGCGCGCGATTACTGGGGAACAGTACATCGATTGTTTGGCCGTTAAGCAACCATGGGCGGCCATATTCCAGATAATACTCAATCCAGTAAACCGCCTCTTCGCCCAGCGGAACTAATCGTTCTTTATTCCCTTTACCAATCACGCGAACCACGCCCTGACGCAAACTCACATCGGCCTGCGTCAGCCCAACCAGCTCAGATACGCGCAGCCCAGTCGCATAGAGAACCTCAAGCATTGCCTTATCACGCAGCTCAATCGGATTTTCTATACAGGGCGTTTGCAGCAAAGTATCCACCTGCGCTTCAGTGAGATCTTTAGGCAAGCGCTGCGGCAATTTTGGCGACGATAGCAGTGTTGTAGGATCGTCGCTGCGCATCTTCTCACGGTAAAAATACTGGAACAAACGGCGCATTGCGCTCAATAGCCGAGCTGAACTGGTCGCCTTGTAACCACCATCAACACGCTCAGCCAGAAAATCTTGCAGGTCGGAGACCTGAGCCTGTAATAAATCAGAATGATGATGCGCCAACCATTCGGCCAGCGACCGAAGATCCAGACGATAAGACGCCAGCGTATTTTCTGCCAAATTACGCTCTAGCCATAACGCATCTAGAAATTGTTCTATCAGTGCCTGATCTTGCTCGTGCACCGCTGACTCCGTTTTATATAAAGGCTCAAACTTAGGTTTAGTGTGCATTATGCCTGATACGGATTCAAATCTGATACACTCTGCTGTTATGTATTTGTAACCCGATGGCTGCGAATTCCCCCCATGTCAATGCGGGTGGTGTTAGCGTCCCTCGTATCCCCCAGTTGCCGGCTTGCCGCAGCTCGAATGTTTTTGGGTATAACTATGAAGATAGGTCTTTTTTACGGCTCCAGCACCTGTTACACCGAAATGGCCGCTGAAAAAATCCGCGATATTCTCGGCGCCGAGTTAGTCGATTTGCACAACATCAAAGATGTGCCGATCCAACGGATGGAGGATTACGATATTTTAATCCTTGGGATTCCGACCTGGGATTTCGGTGAAATTCAAGAAGACTGGGAGGCGGTCTGGGACGCGCTACCTAGTCTGAATCTGCAAAACAAAATTATCGCTATGTATGGCATGGGCGATCAGCTCGGCTACGGTGAGTGGTTCCTCGACGCACTCGGTATGCTACACGATCGTTTACTGCCGCTCGGCGTACAATTTGTGGGTTACTGGTCAACGGAGGGCTACGAATTTACAAGCCCTAAACCTGTTATCGATGACGGTAAGCTCTTTGTCGGGCTGGCATTAGATGAGGCCAACCAATATGATCTCAGTGACCAGCGACTTGAGCAGTGGTGCGAACAGATCATGTTAGAAATTGCTGAACTGCTGTAAATCACGCCCCAACAAAAATGCCCGATAGAAAACCTCGGGCATTCTTTGTTAAGCATCATGACGCATCTGCATTAAACTGCGTCGCAAATGAGACCACGCTTCTGGCGTCAGGCTATCTGCTGCAATCCACAAACGCTTTCTTTTATTCTGATCCTTCAAACTCTTCAACGGTAGCAAAGCGCCAAAATCACTGATCCACGGCGTCTTACATAGCTCCCATTCTTGGTGCTGCCAACTGATGCGATTTTCCGCCAGAAAATTCAACTCTCCCTGAACCTTAGCAATCTGCTTCTGGCTGCGAATACTTTCAAATACCACTAATGTCAGCAAAATGAGCCAATAAATACTGTAGTTTTCCGGCCAAGGAGCTAACAAAATCAATAAAACCAGAGTGCCATGCGTAACCAACAGTAATAGTTGTGTACGCCATGACACCCGCACATCACAACGCCATTGGTCCACGGTCTTTGTTTCGCGTTTGAATGAGTTTAACCATATGCGCCAATTCAGGATCTTTTGGTGAGCCGTGATTCATTAGCCAATTAAAAAGATCGGGATCGTCGCACTCAAGTAAGCGTACAAATGTCTGCTTGTCTGTGTCACTCAGTGAATCATACTCATGTTCGAAAAACGGCATAATAGAGATATCCAGTTCACGCATCCCACGGCGACACGCCCAATGAATTCGTGATTTATTTTCTATATCCATGATTTACCGACTCCTGATCAGTTAGCCTTATTCTTATCATTAATCCTGTAAGACACCCCATATCATACTGGGTTCCCAGCCTCTACAAGACGCCGAGACTCTATTTTAGCGCGATTCAGGCTAAGATTTAGAAAATAGGTTCACAAACTGACATATTTATTAGCGCATTATGTACCAAAGCGTGCCTTTAACATTGGAAAAAATAGGGCTTTTATCGAAACTCGGAATTCTCCCCTGCTCTGACCACTCAACAATTCATATGCGTTTATGACTCCATTTTTATCGCCACGGTGCAATATTTCCGTTTGCAATCCTACCGCCCTCTCTTAACATGGAAGAATTCCATTTCGGAACGGCATTAGTAGGGAACCATCATGACTTTGAACTCTCTTTTCGCACCGCGCCAACCTGTTGCTTCAAGCCACCTTCCACTAACGATTATGCTACTCAACGATTGGCAGTTGGTGAATGTGACAGGTCCTGACGCAGGTAAATATTTGCAGGGACAATTAACGGTGGACGTCGCCGCGCTGACTGAGCAAGAGCACACCCTGTGTGGCCACTGTGACGCAAAGGGCAAAATGTGGAGCGATTTACGTTTATTCCACCGCGCAGAAGGTTTCTCTTATCTGCTTCGTCGCAGCGTCGCGGAGAACCAAATCGTTGAACTAAAGAAATATGCCGTGTTCTCCAAGCTCACCATCGCTGCCGACACTGACGCCGTCGTTCTTGGCGTTGCCGGCTTTAAAGCCGCCTCTGCGCTTGCCCCCCTGTTTTCACAACTGCCTGACTCGACGACGCCGGTGGTAGCTCATGAAGAGACAACATTGCTGTATCTGGCCCAGCCAGAGGATCGCTATCTAGTGATTACATCAACCTCGATGGCTGAAGCGCTGGTTGAAAAGCTTCAGGGTAGTGCCCAATTTAACGATAGTCAGCAGTGGGTTGAACTGGATATCGAAGCGGGACAGCCTGTTATCGATGTTGCAAACAGCGGCCAGCTTATTCCACAGGCAACCAACCTTCAGGCTCTGAATGGCATCTGTTTCAAAAAAGGCTGCTATACCGGACAAGAAATGGTGGCTCGAGCTAAGTATCGTGGTGCCAATAAACGCGCACTCTATTGGCTGCAAGGCTCAGCAAGCCGAGTTCCGCAGGCTGGCGAAGATTTAGAACTGAAGCTAGGTGAAAACTGGCGCCGTACAGGCACTGTACTCGCTGCAATCCAGCTTAACGACGGCACTCTAAACGTTCAGGCCGTGTTAAATAACGATTTGGAAGCCGACAGCGTACTGCGAGTACGTGATGATGAAGGCGGTATGCTGACTATTCTGGCATTGCCGTATTCATTGGTGGAGTAAGGTTTTTTTCCGGTCGTTGATGGGAAATATTGCACACACTGCCGTTTATGGGGCTACTGTGTAATGTTCCGCACACTGGCCGTTTATGGGGCTGCTGTGTAATATTCCGCCCGCCTGTTCATACCGAGCCTCATTGATACACCGATGAAGGCGTACGGGCAGAGACCACCTGCGCGTGGTCTCTGCACTCACGCGCTTTTATCCGAGACGCCATCTCCGCTCCGGTTTGGTATCGCCCATCCAGGGCGCCCCAAACTCCGCCGATACATCCCTGTATCGGCGGCTCTCCCAGCCAAGACTTAAACAATTAAAGAGACAAAAACAGAGTGTGGTCTTTATGTTTTGCTGTTGACCTTTCCGGCACGTTGTTCTTCAGCCGAAG
>NZ_KV824239.1:0-930 GCF_001816025.1 Hafnia sp. HMSC23F03 | reverse complement strand
GCAATGGCACTCCATTGTTAAACCGTACTGACAGCTAAAAAATACTCATAAATATGCATTCCATGCATGTCGGGTGTTCAAATAAATGTATTCGTGCGCAACTGGAAGCTTATTACAAGAAGTTATGTCCGAATGCGCGACCGTCAACAACGGATAAAAATGCTAATCAGCATAAAGGTGCTAATGATGGTCCACAGAGCAGATAAAGGAGATGCAATGTCTTATATTTTAAAAGAAAAATGGTTAGAAAAATTTCAGGGGTGGCTAATTACCGGGTGTGCAGTAAGAAATAACTACATTGTATACTTGTGTGTCCGTCAGGATATTCCGGATGAAAAGGCTTCATCTCTATGGGATAGCCAAATCCACACCCGTCTTGTTGCACTATTCCTTGACGATTTAAATGAACCCTATGCACATACAGAGTTATTTGGTTTTAATCGTCCAAAAGTAGGTATTGCGTTGCTTCCTAAAGAGCAAGGTCTAATGTCCTCTGATTCTGAGAAAG
Source organism: Hafnia sp. HMSC23F03 (assembly GCF_001816025.1). Taxonomy (NCBI): domain Bacteria; kingdom Pseudomonadati; phylum Pseudomonadota; class Gammaproteobacteria; order Enterobacterales; family Hafniaceae; genus Hafnia; species Hafnia sp. HMSC23F03. The sequence goes on along the minus strand of NZ_KV824239.1, from coordinate 422 downwards.
GTGCAGTTTTTGCAATGGGGTCGGGCGGCCCCTGGCCGATGGAATATATTGATGAAGAAAAGTGGGCAAACACCAGACGATTAAAATGTATTGGTGGTTATACATATAGCGTGGGCTTATTTAGAAAAATTTATAAGCGTATTGATATGGGGAATGGGTCAAACTTGATAAAGGACTGCCTGAGGATAATGTCAGCACTAATTATGGGTTTAAAGATATTGATGCATTTAGTGATACCGATTTTTACGCAGTAGGTGGCTGTGGTGATGTCTGGCACTACGATGGAGATACCTGGACACAATGCGGTTTTCCCTCGAATCAACAACTCAGTACCGTGACCTGCGCACCGGATGGCAATGTCTACATTGGCGGAGAAGGTTGCAGTCTGTGGGTGGGCCGGGGACATAGCTGGCAGCAGGTGG
>NZ_KV824238.1:0-6208 GCF_001816025.1 Hafnia sp. HMSC23F03 | reverse complement strand
TGATGGTGATACCACGAGCTTTTTCTTCTGGCGCATTATCGATCTGGTCGAATGCACGAGCAGAACCACCGTAGGTTTTAGCCAGTACGGTAGTAATCGCAGCGGTCAGCGTTGTTTTACCATGGTCAACGTGGCCGATAGTACCGACGTTAACGTGCGGTTTTGTACGTTCAAACTTTTCTTTAGACATCGATTGTCCCTCTAAGACACGGATAAATCGGTGATATCACCACATCAACCAAGCAAATGATTTGTATGCACTAGCTGAATATTTTACAGAATGAAATCAGAGGAGGAGAAAAGAAGTGGTGCTGATACCCAGAGTCGAACTGGGGACCTCACCCTTACCAAGGGTGCGCTCTACCAACTGAGCCATATCAGCACATACTTGGAGCGGGCAGCGGGAATCGAACCCGCATCATCAGCTTGGAAGGCTGAGGTAATAGCCATTATACGATGCCCGCATCCTAGAACTCGGCTACCTGATTGTTCTGTAGAGTTTTACATCAACGAAGTGAGATCCTCATTGATGTATTTTGAGATGTAGGACTAAGCTACATCCCATGCCCTATCTCTAAGGCGAATAAATGGTGGTGGGGGAAGGATTCGAACCTTCGAAGTCTGAGACGGCAGATTTACAGTCTGCTCCCTTTGGCCGCTCGGGAACCCCACCACTTGGTGTTGCTATACTTGATGGTGCCGGCTACCGGAATCGAACTGGTGACCTACTGATTACAAGTCAGTTGCTCTACCAACTGAGCTAAGCCGGCATCAAGTGGGTCGCATTCTAGGTAGTGATCGTGCTCTATGCAACAAAAAAATTCATTTTTGCGCACCTTCGGTTAGAAAACAGTCAAAAACGCCCGTTTACTTGTTTTCTAGCTCATAAAATAACAGAAATTTGGCGCGAATTCGCCCTGTAATACCTTTGTCGATATTGCGCTTACCGCAATTGAACACCGAGCGGAAAAATGAATATTCAGAGCAAGGTCACATTTCTAAACGCCCCCATTTTGCGCGCCCTGCACCATAACCAAGCAAAAGCTACACTTATTTGTGCTGTCTCCCCACGTAAAGCGCGGTTCTTCATACTTGGCCTGCTCTTTGCTTCTCTGGTGTTATTACCCCCTTTTGGAGGAATCACCGATGAAAATTGTTCTGATTAACGATGCGACCTTACCGGTCTACCGAAAAGAGCTCGCGCTGCTGCTCACGGATGCCGTAGCTAATGGGGCCTCCTTGGGATATGACACACAAATCGATCATTACGACGCCGAATGTTACTTTCACAGCTTGCGTCCACTGGTTGCTAAGGGAGAACTCTTATTGTGGATTGCCCGTGATGAACATCGCGTGGTGGGTACCGTACAGTTAGCCCTATGTCAAAAGCCAAATGGACGTAATCGCGCCGAAATACAAAAATTGATGGTGCACAGCAGCGCGCGTCGGTTGGGTGTTGGTCATCAGCTCATGGCGGAACTTGAAAAAGTAGCTTTGCTGGCTAACCGTGGGCTTCTTTATCTAGATACGCAAGCAGGCTCAGCGGCAGAAGCCTTCTATCTAACTGAGGGCTATCGTTGCATGGGGGAAATCCCTGATTACGCCTGCACCCCGGATGGTCAATATCATCCCACCGCGATTTATTACAAACGACTATTTGCCGTTACTCAGTCAGCAAAAGCCAGCTAAGTTCTCCTAGCGGTAGCACTTTCCTTTTTAGCTACCGCTTTTTTCCGCCCTATTCATACTGCTACTTTCTTGATTGGATTCCCCCCATCACGTAGATTGAGTCAAAGTTTTTGAAAAAAACTCTGCGACAAAGACGAAGCTGATTATAATGTGCAGCTCGTTATCCATCTGGAGTTGGCGTCTGGCGCCGTTCCCGACCCGCGCTAACAGGCAGAATTGGGCATATGAAGAAAGATCAATCATTGGCGACACCGTATCTACAGTTTAATCGCCAACAATGGGCTGCATTGCGTAACTCCGTGCCGTTAACCTTAACGGAAGAGCAGATTGCTAATCTCAAGGGTATTAACGAAGATCTTTCGTTAGAAGAAGTTGCTCAGATATATCTGCCGCTTTCTCGTTTACTCAATTTCTATTTTAGCTCTAACGTTCGCCGTCAAGCCGTGCTTGAACAATTTCTAGGAACCAATGGCCCTAGGATCCCTTATATTATTGGGATCGCTGGTAGTGTCGCCGTGGGTAAAAGTACAACTGCTCGCGTGCTACAAGCGTTATTAAGCCGTTGGCCTGAACACCGTAAGGTGGAATTGCTAACCACAGACGGCTTTTTGCATCCTAACAAGGTGTTGCAAGAACGTGGGCTAATGAAAAAGAAAGGTTTCCCGCAGTCCTACGATATTCAGAACCTCGTTCGCTTCGTATCCGAGATTAAATCCGGTGCACCTAGAGTCACTGCGCCACAATACTCGCATTTGATCTATGACATCGTGCCTGATAGCTGCAAAGTTATCGAGCAACCGGATATTCTTATTCTGGAAGGATTGAACGTTCTGCAGAGTGGTATGGATTACCCTCATGATCCACACCGCGTTTTTGTGTCTGATTTTGTCGATTTCTCTATTTATGTGGATGCGCCGGAAGAACTATTACAGGGTTGGTATATCAATCGATTCCTGAAATTCCGCCAAGGGGCATTCTCCAATCCCGATTCTTATTTCCATCACTACTCTCAGCTTCCAGAATCAGAAGCCGTCGAGATTGCGACCGGTCTATGGAAAGAAATTAACGGATTGAACCTGAAGCAGAATATTTTGCCAACCCGTGAACGAGCCAGTTTGATTATGACTAAAGGCGGCAATCACGCCGTTGAAAGCGTTCGTTTACGTAAATAATGACAATTCGCCGTCTTCGTTAATAAAAAGGGCATCCGATAGATGCCCTTTTTGCTATGTACATTGCCATTAGACGTCTAACTATTTATGCGCCGCGCAGTGAAATTTCACCACCAATAAATGGCTGAATCTCGCCGTCTCTATCAAGCAATAATGCCCCTTGAGCATCGATACCTCGCGCAATACCATAAATTTTCTGCTCTCCAATCAGCAGATTAACGGGGCGATCGATAAAGTTATCTAGCTCACGCCAGCGCTCGACGAAAGGTGCTAACCCGCGTTTTTCAAAATCAACCAACGTATCGCGTAAACGCTTTAACAGACGGGCCACTAATTCATTTCTGTTGATCTGAACACCCGCTTCCTGCAGGTTGATCCATTGCTGATTAACAATTGAAGTATCGGGAGAACGCATAGATAGGTTAATACCAGCACCGATCACAATGTTTGCAGCATCGCCGGTTTTTCCGGTAAGTTCGACGAGAATGCCGGCTAGTTTCTTATCATTCAGATAAAGATCATTTGGCCATTTTACTTTAACGTCTGGAGCACCAAGTTCGCGCAATACCTCCGCCATAACGATACCAATGACTAGGCTTAACCCCATTGCGGCCGCTGGCCCCTGCTCCAAACGCCAAAACATAGAGAGGTAAAGATTCGCACCAAAAGGAGAAAACCAGTGGCGTCCACGGCGCCCACGGCCAGCTTGTTGATACTCAGCTACGCAGGCATCTCCGGAGCGAAGATCATGAATTCGGTCGAGTAAATACTGGTTGGTAGAGTCCACGACAGGGAGTACCGTAACACGCCCATCCTGCAGTTGCTCGGTGATCTCATCCTCATCCAATAGCTGCATAGGTGCTGGCAGGCTGTACCCTTTGCCAGGTACGGTAAAAACATCGATTCCCCAATCGCGAATCGTCTGTATGTGTTTGTTAATGCCCGCTCTACTCATGCCGAGTACTTCGCCAAGATGCTCGCCGGAGTGAAACTCTCCATCTGAGAGAATATTAACTAGGCGCAGGGGAACGCTGATATCTTTCATGATAAAACCTCTACAGCGTTAACTTCACCAACCGCGGATATAAAACGAACCTCAGGCTCTAACCATACGCCAAACTTCTGTGCGACGCGATTACGTACGGCTCTGGCTAGCTCAACGACATCCCTACTTGTTGCACCATCTAAATTGATGAGTACCAACGCCTGATGTTGATGTACCGCTGCACCGCCCACTTGGAAACCTTTTAGCTCACACCGGTCGATTAACCAACCCGCAGCTAACTTCATCTCACCAGAGGCTTGTGGGTACATTGGTGCTTCAGGAAATTCGGACTTAATCTGCGAGGCAACCGCTGCACTCACAACAGGATTTTTAAAGAAGCTTCCTGCATTCCCTGTTTTTTCAGGGTCTGGTAGCTTAGTCATTCGCATATGACAAACAGAGTCAAACACTTGTTTAGGCGTCACAGTTTCAGGTGAAAGCTTAGCTAAATCACCGTAGTTTAAAACAGGGTGCCACTGCTTCTCTAACCGTAGCCCTACGGCAACAATCGCATAGCCGTCTCGATAACTATGTTTAAAAACGCTTTCTCGGTAGCCAAACTGGCACTCATCCGCTGTTAAACGAAACGACTCATTTGTACGTAAATTCAACACATCAACGTATTCACAAACTTTTTGGAACTCGATACCGTACGCGCCAATATTTTGGATCGGTGCCGATCCTGCACATCCAGGGATCAAGGCAAGGTTTTCAAGCCCTGACATTCCCTGTTCAAGCGAATAGCGTACTAGCTCATGCCAATTCTCACCTGCACCAACATGCAGCCGCCAGCTATTCCAATCTTCAGCCACACTGATTCCCTTGATTCGGTTAAGCAGTATGGTTCCGACAAAGTCTTCTAAGAATAAAACGTTACTACCGTCACCTAAGATCAGCACCGGCTCTTGTCGCTCGACAGCACAGCGCCATGCTTCCGCCAAAGCGTCAGGGGAAGTGGCAGTGATGATATTTTTTGCTTGGGCATTAATACCGAATGTTGTGAATTCAGTAAGTGATGTATGGCTATTAGACATGAAACAAGGATCTCATCCTGACTAAACTGTGCCTAGTCTAACCGATCCTTTGCCTGATTTTTGGATAAATAAAGATAAAACCGAGATTGCAAAATAATGTGTCTAATTGGCGGTATATAGCTATACCGCCGTTGCATGAAACTAAAGTGCGTTTGCCACTTCTGTCATCTGTGCAGCCGTACTCTCTAGCCCACCGCCAGACAAGTACCAAAGATCAGGCGTGAGATATACTACTTTGCCATTTTTAAATGCCGCCGTTGAACGTAACTCTGCATCTTCAAATTGCATTTTGTTTAGCGGAGTAGCACCAATGGCTACACTACGATCAACAATAAAAATCACATCTGGATTTGCTTGGGCAATTTCATGCGTCGTGAGCGGGACTCGTTTTTTCTTATCCGCACTCTCTTTCTGTATTACCTTCGCTGGCTTCATGCCTAAAACGTCAAAAATGATAGGCTGATGAATTACAGCAAACCTACCATCATTATGAATTAGCGTTAATGCAGACAGCTGCGATGGCTCTTTTTCTGTCTTGATAGACGTTAATTGTTGGGATAAGAAATTGATTTGGCTCTTAGCTTCTTCTTTTTTATCAAAAATAGCGCCCAGCAACTCTGCATTTTTATTAACCGACATTAAATAATCTTTAGGGCTTGTTGTCAGGCTGATAGTTGGTGCAATGACCGACAGTGCATCATATGAACCACCTTGACGCCCCGTGATAATAATCAAATCAGGCTGAAGTAGTTGAATCGCTTTCAGATCGGGTTCTTTCATCCCCCCAACGACAGAGACTGCAGGAGACACTTTATCTTTTATATAGCTAGGAATCGATTTTGGTAGCCCCACAACACGACTGGTTAGGCCCAATTTATCTAAGGAGTCGTAGGTACCAAAATCAAAAATAACCACACGCTGAGGGTTCTTATGGACCTTAGTGACTCCAGCTGCATGCGTAATACTCAGTGTATCTGCAGTAGATGAAGTAACATGAGCAATCACTGATTTTTCTGGCTCTTTGGCTATTGCTGAATAACTGCTCAAAGAAAGAATAGAGGTAAGGATAACAACTGAAATGTTTTTCATAATGCGCATCCAAGCGTAAATAAGAGATTCGCATTCTAAATTGGGGGGGAAATATGTCAATGCAATTGATAATTGATATCATTAATATGTTAAGAGCAAATATGTTTGTTCATAAAACAATCAATTTTATTCAAGATTTCAATAACAAAAAAGCCCCATGCTTTCGCATGAGGCTTTTT
>NZ_KV824237.1:0-25016 GCF_001816025.1 Hafnia sp. HMSC23F03 | reverse complement strand
TGGAGTTGAGGCTGTGTGATAAAGCAAACGAATTGGCTACCAAACACGTTATAGAACCCGCTATATGGGGATTCATATTCTAGGTTTATGGTGCTCATGATGGTTCCTGACGGCGTTGTTTATCGGTGCGGGAGCCTGCGTTGTATCTGATGAGGCCGCAGATTAATACGTCGATTTCCAGTCTTGTCCAACTTGCCATCTGGATTGCCAGTGCTGAAGGTATTCTTTGGCTAACTCAGGTACTTCGGTGATGAGGATGGCATTCTCTGAATTTGATTTGTTGGCTGCCGAACTGAAGTTATATGACCCCGTTTCAACGTTGGCATCGTCGGTGATAATGACTTTGTCATGCATGATTTTGTATTTGCTGACAGTACGCAGCGGGATTTCTGCGTTAACCAGCAAGTTCATTGCTGATTTATTGGCTTTACATCTGTCGCAGACGTTTCCTTTCTCATCGATAACCACTCTGACATCCACGCCGCGCTTTTTAGCATTAATCAGAGCCTTCACCACCTCGGGTGACGTGAACGAATAAGCCATCATCCGGACCGACTTCTTTGATTGGTTAATGGTGTTTAGGACGACCTGTTGCGCAGTGCCTTCAGGAGAGAATCCCACCTGAATGGACGGAGCCGCTAGGGCGTAGGGCGTGATGCTGAGCATCAGTGTCAGTGTTAGCGCTTTGAACGATGTAGAGAGCGTAAACGTTTGACTTACGTGTTTCATAGAGTGTTCCTGATGGGATGCATAAGCACATGCCATTGTATTAATGGCTACGATTGGGTAGGGCATTAGTCACTGGTTCTGAGACATGAATGCCGTCGACTGTTTGGCCAGACGGCGGGCCATTGCATCCGAGACTTTGAGGGGATTAGGCTGTGTTTTCACCGTAAACCATTTTTTCCCGCGTTTATTGAGGACATCACGGGCGGCTTCAAAGAGGAGTATCCCCCGTTGCGTGGGGCTATAACTAATGTCACAACGGTTATCGAGATCCATCGCTACTTTCATCAGTCTCGCCAGAATCGGGTCCATGAGCGGCGGTATGGTGTGTGTTTCACTGCCGGCGACGATTTCATCCGTTCTTTGCAATACCATGCTGACTTCCATTTCAGACGGCGGCAGTAGACGGCTCAGGTGCGGATTTTGCGCGATTAAGTCGGCTTCGGTCGGGCTTCCTATATCGATGAAACGATTGATCCTGAGCTCAAGCTTGGACGATAACTTCTCGTCATCAGGGATATAGATGGCGCTGCTGGGTACCAATGCACTTTTAAACGAGATAAAGCCTTCGCCGGGATTCAGATCTTTTAGCTCATCGAGCGATATCCTATTTTTCTCACGGATATAGGTGGTGTTGGCCTCCTCATAGCTGCTGCTGACGGTGCCAGGTGTTCGTTTCATCTCACCCAGCTCGGCGTAGTAGTCTTTCCCTGCCGTGGCTTTCGCCAGTTCAAAGGTGTCCTTTTCATCCTGCAGCGCCATAAACCACTTCACAAGCATGTTGGCGTTGACGGTTTGGTATTCCCCTTTGAATTGCGCTATAAATCGTTGAATATCTTGAGCGGAAATGACGAGCATTATGCCAAGGCTACGCATCTGGGCGGCAAGGTCATCCATGCCGGGTGCAAAGTAACTTGCCAGCTCATCATGTACATCGGGGTAAGGGAACGGGTTATAAAACTTCTTACCTATCAGGACGTCTTTGCGTTTTCCCTCGAGCTGATAACCTAGGTCACGTGCAATCACCATGCGTTTAGCGGAAATGTATAATTTTCCCAAGTTTGCTGATTCACTCTTAGATAACTCGAGGGCAGGGATGAGTACGACCAGCGTGCGATCGTTATGCAAAACATCGCGAATATCGATATCGCCAGCATCAGTGGAGAATATGTGGCCGTAGACATCGTTAAACATGGCCAACATGCGAGAGAATTGCTGAATGAGAAAGCCATGCTGGTCATAAACGCCTTGATCCCACTCAGAAGGTTTGCTCACTAGCTCCATGCGGAAACCAGCCAGATTGTTGAGATAGGATTCCAGCGCATTCAAGGCTTCGTCGTGCCAACCATTTTGCTTACCTTCAATGTAGAGCTCGGCCATTTTCTTCAATGGCAGGTGTTTTTGTATCATTGATTGAGACAGGCGAAGACTCTCCTTTTTACACTTGTAATACAGCGCATAGACCAGCCCATAAAGCATCGGTTTCGCTTTATCCTGCCAGCCGGCTTCACTGGCACCCACTTGGGGTAGTAGCGATTCCATCAGCTGAATGATGAATGTGGCAGTTGCATCGCCAAAGAAGTTTATCGAGTTTGACTGTGGGCGTGTTCTGTCATTGCCGAGTAACTCATCGAAGCGATCACGGCCACCATTGAGGAAGTTAAGCACGTAGTAGTTATCTTCCTGCCCATAGCGTCGCATCAGTGACCAAATCGCGTAGGCGAGTCTGGTTTCCGCTTTACCATCGGAGAACGTCATTCCCCGCCCCATGCAAATGCTGTTGAGTTGAAGGGAAAGTAGGGCTTCTGTCTTCCCCGACCCCGTGGTGGCCAGCAGCTGCATATGACGAAGGCAGTCGTCCCTCGTTAGCCAAAGTTCTCGGCCTAGAAAACGTCGTCTGGCATGCCCCAGACACATGATGCCGGCTGACTTATCCCACGATAGTCGACGGCGCGTAAATCGGAAAAGGCCCATCGGGCCTTTAAATTCGTATGCGTTTTCTCGCTCGGTAGTCATATCAAGGCCACCGATATCCTTTGGCATCCGCAATGGCATCCTGAACAGCTGACCGAAGAATGTCAGCAGCCATATGGCGGTTGCAAATACTCCCGGAATGAGCACCCAGGTACGTAAAAAAGTGAGTATCAAGATAACGACAAGTCCAGCCTGAACAGTCACCGGCGCAAGTAAATAATCATCTATCCATGTTGACTGTGTTGTTTGCCTAACTCTGACCTTATCAACGGGCTGAGTATTATCGGATGGCATTATCGGCCCCCTGTATCGGTGCATTCATGAAGTTGGCCAGCGCGTCATCGCTGGTAAGGGCGCTAAAAGGAATATCCCGGCCATCATCAGCGATTAACTGCGGCGTACCAGGAAGCTGGTAATAGTCAAAAGCGCGGTCATTAATGCTGATGGCGTGCTGACCATCAGTGCAGCTGTCGGGCGCGGTTTCTTTGCTGGCAGTCGGTGAGAGAGAGACGTTACCGTCTGCTCTGAAGAGTGATTGCCACAGCGACGTGCGTTTATCGGGGGCGACACACAAAATAGGGGAAACAGCTGCGACCGTGTCCTGCTTGCCAACAAGTGTTACGGGGAAGATAACCACGTTGTAGTCACGGGTGAGTGCCTCGAGCGTAGGCTCGATTTCTTGGCAGTGAGGACAAAGAGGATCGGAGAAGACATATATCGTCCGTGTGCGACCGCTTGATAAATTAATGGTGTAACGGCCACTATCCGCTGCCTTTTTAAGACTCGCCGCGCGAATGGCCAACGCGTTATTGCTGCTTTCTTTGCTTGCCGGCGCTAGAGGTGCCGCAGCGGGAGGAAGTGCCGCGACGGGAGGCATCACTTGAGGTGCTTCGGTTCTACTGACCTCAGTCGGTGGTGGCGGTGGGGTTTGCCGTTTTGCATACTGATATCCGATGAATGCAAGACAGAAGAAAATTAATGGGGCAACAAAAAACCTAAAAAAGGCTAAGTTTATTTTGGCCCTCCGATGCTGTAGTTCTTCGTGTATTGCCTGCAGCAACGAAGCCGCAGTTTCGTGCGTAGATGCGCGATAAATCTCCTGTGGTGTTTGTGTTTTGCTGTCATGCATCAGCACGTTTCCTTGGATGAAAAAGCGGCTTAATGGACCAGGCATGATGATAAATAACGGCGCAGATGAATTTGGGTCGTAAGCCGATAACATCCCGTTTTTATACAAGACGGAGCAGTGGGTATGCATGTTGGAATCCTTTTGGAGAAATGAAAGCTAACTAGAAATGGTGTTAGTAATACGCTCGATAACTGTCTCTTCAGGAAGGAGAGAAGCGGATATGTTTCTTTGTCTCTGAGTTGGGAGGAGTTGCAGCCTCTGGTGGCACCTGTGCGTTTTGTTGAACTGCTGTCTGCGTTGGTATTGGCAGGGGCGTTTCGGGTACGTTATGAAGAAAAACCAGATCATCAAATGTTGTGCTGTCTTCTTGGGCTTCGCTACTGGTGTCAGGTTCGTGGTCATCAATAACCACACCAATGCTGCGTAAATCGTTTTCTAAACCCTGTACAGCGTAAACGGTGAGGTTGTCAGGCGGTGGAATAACCACACGCATCTTTTTCGACAGTTTCGATACGAGCGCTTCCCACTGTGCGGCAGCGACTGCGCCAGCACCTTCAACAAAGACTTTGCTGCGATCCGATGACGACAGGACATACCATAACGTTCTGTCTAGCCCCTTAAGCCAGCGAAACTGACCTGCAGGTAAACGCAAATCCTGAGCATGTAGGGCAGAGAGGGCCGTTCGCGTTGTGCTGTGGTGTTTAATCCACGCTTTAGCTTGAGGCGTGGCCATAACCAGCTGAAAAGCCTTTTCTGCAATGCTTAACTTTGGATAACCCCGCATCTTTCCATGCTCTTTCTGGCGTTTGCCACATGAGCGATTCAAAGCGTCTCGCAGCTCGAGAGCGGCAGGTCTGTCATCACAAAATACCTGTAAGCCGATGATGGCCACTAATGCACGCTCATGCGCGCTAAAGCTTGATGCGTTGTGCAACGGCGTCCCGAGTTGAGCATCAAAAGCCCGCTTAGCGCGCTCATGGTCGAGACGTTGTCCGATCACCAGTTTATGCTCGATGGCAAATTCATCGGGGCGCTGGGCGCTTCGATGCTCAGGCGGATCGACATTGAGTAGTTGCGTTTTAGGATCGCCATACTGCAATGCGGGAATAATGGCGGGGGAGAATTTGGACATGATTTTTGGCAGCGTATATATATCAATTCTGCGGCGAGTCAGACTCAGTGGATGGTTTCGAGTCGCGATGAGGCCGTACACCGTGATGGGGAGCATAAAGACATATAAAATTCCTGCAGTCTGGTTCATGACCTCAAGAAACTGGCCAAGACTTAGTTCTTCCACACGTTTGCTTGCCCAAGCGAGAAGATTCATTTTCTCGGCAACGTAGGTGTGTATCGATGCAAAGTCTGCTAGAGCCCACAGGTAATAAAGCATGGCGCAGCAGGCATAGTAGAAAATCGAATGAAAAATGACGATGGCAATCAGTATCAGCGCCAGCGCCATTAGCGTCATGGTCCCCTGATCATTATTTGAGGATGGAGTTGGGTGAGCGGCAGACATGACAAAGTCTCCAGTTAAGGTTTCAGGTTGTGAAGTCGGGATGTGGTGAGTTCGGAAAGACGATCTGGATATTGACGAAGGGAATATTTATTAAAGGGCGGGAAGCGGTTAACTCCCCACCCTTAACTACGTTTCAGCCGTCATCAGTCGATGAATTGGCGGATCAGTTCGAGAATGGCAATCAGCGCATTTGCAAACGCTGCTACTGCTCTCAGAACGATGATTAACAGGTTAACCATCCGTTTCTCCATTAAATGGAGCGAGTTGCCATAGCTTACTCATACACTGCCTGTCACTATGGTTTCTCAATGTTGGTTGTTGAGAGTCTCACTCCTGCCAGAGCACTAAACACAGCACCACCTGTTGCTCAGCCAGGGCTTGAATTCGTCCATGCCGCCAGAGCGGGAAGCAGGAATGAGAAACCTACATAGCCAACGGCGAGCAGTATAACCAGAACAGCTGGCTTTTGACATAATCGTGTGTCTGCTTTACTATGATTGTGTTGGTTGTTGAGAGTCTCTCTCCGGCCAGAGTTACCAACTCAGTGCTGGAATAGTAAAAAAGCCGACCTCACCAGTCGGTTTTTTTACGTCTGCAGAAAACCAATCTCTGACTCTTCAATGAAACAGAACCTGCGGGGTGTTTGCACCAGACAGAAAAAAGAGCACCTGAAAAGGTGCCCTTATAATGAGATATAAGAGAGATAGATAATCTAACTATTAAGATAGACATCTAGTCTGCTGCGAAATGCAGAGTTATTAGATAACGGGAAGCAAGGCATATCATAGTCATTGAACATTAGTTTAATGGTCGAGCCATTTAACTCATAACCAGAAAAAATATTCAGTGGAAACTCAGTAACTGTTTTATCACTGGCTAGTGATATTAGAACAATCTTTTCTGTTTTTAAGTTAATTCCTGCGTATCTACCAACAATGGGGTTAAATAGCTGCAACCCATTTGTAGATGTGAAGTTTAACTCGTGTAGTTTTTTTTCTATTCTACGCTTTCCAAACTTATATATATAATAAGAGGATGAAAAAAGCAAAAAGGTTATTAAAACAAAAGACCATGGAATTGGAGATAGAAAATCACCTTTCATTACATAAGAACCAAAAAGTGGTAACGTTATGCAAAAGAAGATAAAACCTAGCACGCAGGCTGAAACTACATACATTAGTTTTGCTGCTGAAAAAAGCTCTCTCATAAAGGCCTCATTTAATACCATCTTGGTTAATATTATTATTCTTTAATACTCTCATATTAGCACCTGGAGCCCTTTGCAGTCCATGAGAAAAACCAGCAAACATACTTTTAGTTGACTCAGCCATTCCACCTAAAATACTTGCTGCTTCACGCCCGCCAAGCCATGATATGACATAGTCAGGCATGGTGACTTGTAAAGCAAAAACTCGTGTCACTGTAGTGGTACAGATTCTTGCATAGACCATTAATAGCCCAACCATAGATACTATCCCTGTTATTGAATTTGCTTGCGCGTTGGCAATAACAGGACCAAAGAGCATATTTAATAATGTTCCAATAGCAACGATCACTAAACTCGCAAATGCAAAACCTAAAACCATTAACATAGGGCGTATTTGAGCATCAATAAGGAATATATATCCATAAGCAGACCTGCTTCCTTTTTCTTCCTCTGTACCTATGTGTGTTGCAGCCCATAATGATCCTCCTGTTGCACCAACTAACACACTAACAATCCAGTTAGCTGCTGCAGACAACCAGAATATGAATGGAATAAGTGGTAAATATATTGATAGGCTGAATCCAATGCCAAACAGCATAAGAAGAATAAAATATACGAATGGTGAAATTGTACTTATGGTATTTCGAAGAAGATCACTTCCTTGAAGGGATAGAATAGAAAATATCTTACCTGTAAATCCACTTGCATAAGTATCAACGGATATTTTTACTGCACTAAAAGCAATAAAAGCCACCTCGGTACTTGATAACGTATAATCACCGATTGCTTTCATTTTTAGCAATGGATTCATCTGGTTGCTATTGACCTGATCGCTACCTAGGTCATAAGTAGCAATTGCATTAGTGAATTGTTGCATAGGTGACCCAATTATCCCTACAAAGACCGCACTTGCGTCTGATGCGTCTTTGGCCTCTTGGGTATTCTTCGCTGTTTGGGTACCTAATGGCGGTGTGTAGGGAGAGTTTTGAATCTGCGCCTGATAGGCCGTCATCACATTGTTTAGCGTATCACTCACACCAATATCGCCCAGTGATGTCTGACCGCTGACTACGGGTTTGAGTGCCACCGCGTCACTGACTTTTTGGTTAGCTGTCGCGAATGTCTGATACCACGCCCCCAGTGAAAGCCAACCACTCTTTTTGAGTTGCGCTGTCATGGCGGTCGCTAGCTCGTTGCCATTCCCCTGAGCGTTTACCACTTTGTTGATGGTATCTTCATATGTGTGTGCCGCTTGTTGGATGGCCGTTTCTGCATCAGGGATAGCGCCACTCCCATTCTTTTGTTTATTCAGCAGGGCAGTGACGAACGCCGAGGCATTTTGACTCAGCGTGTTCTGCATCTGATTCATGGCATTACGCTGTGCAGACTCGATAGCATCTGTGTTTACATCAGGTGAGAACAACCAGCCCGTCATGCTGTGCTTACTCGACGCCGGTAATCGCGCCGAACCACAGCTGGCACTGCCGTTGGTGATTTCAAATCCGTCCGTGACACTCTTGATGGCCATGAGCGGCGTATCGCTTTTCCCATATTGGCCATACATGCTGCTGAGTTCCGCGTTGGTCGCGTACATGCACAAATTCATTTCATAAATGGCGCGCGCAGAGCTGACGGTTTGTGGGGCGACAGGTTGCATCACCAGTGAATAGCCGCTTTGCATCAGGTCAGCAATTTTGTCTGTCATCAGGTTAGCGCTGCCGATACCCATAACGGATACGGCCCACAGGAAGACCAGCTGTGCGAGCGACCAGCCTGATACCGTGGGTACCAGAAATAGAAAGCCCGCGACCGTTGTCACGACCGCCATTGGCGTTGCACCACTGCCAAAGACTTTCCCTGTGTGACCTGCTTTGGTGATGTGCTTGAGACTTATCATCAAAAACCAGATAACAGCGAGGGCAAAGACGATACCGTTAAAAATGAAGAAGAGTTGACCGACCATCGTCGCGTTGGTGGATAGCGGGTCTGTGACAACGTCACCGAAAATCATCACCAAGAGTTGACGAGACAAGTCAGTCGAGCGTTTAGCCGCCGCTTCAATGCTGTCAAAACTCACCGCTGTATCAGCGAAGGCGTATGACGCCCAAAGCAAATTGACCAGTACACTGGCATAAAGGGTTCGTAACCATTTCATATATATCGACCTCGGCCGGAACGACCGTTGATGCAAGACAGGGAGGGAGGTGCTAACGCCAAGGAAATAAGGTCATACGTATCCACGGAGTTTCACGACGGAAATCAGTGAAGGTGCCTTTTTCACCTGTATTTACCCGCTGCTCACGCAGCTGCCAGAGCCGCCACGTACAGACAAGGGCCTGCAGAAAAGGAATGCTGCTCAGTCCCAGCAAGACCACCGTGATCACGCCCGCTCGCAACAGTAATGAGAAAGTCGATATCCCGCTGGAGAGTACGGCTAACAGTAAACCGAAGGCCAATAGGGCAGGAATACCGCTCATCGCCAGATAAAGCCGTTTACGCCGGAGTTGCTGACGTTCGATAGCATCGATATCCATGCCGCTGGCTGTTACAGCTTCCTGCCAACTTAACTCGGGTTGCCGGCGACGTCGCGCAATGAGCTTTCTGGCCACACGCATGCGCTGCAGTTGCTTACCCAGTGAAGGAATAATGCGGTTTTTGGTGTAGCGTGCTTCAGATAGCGGAACAAAGAGGTTGGCCAGAAAGTACAGGCCGGTTTTTATCTTCATCGCGCGGCCCCCGCTTTAACTTGTTCCATCTTGCCAGCCAACTGCGGTCGGTAATGTTCTGTGGCCATCAGCGCCAGCTGCTGACCGACCAGAATGTTGTTCTTTTCCTGTTCGTGCTTAATGCCTAACGCCAGCCAGTTCCCCAGGTTTTGCACGCGTATCTGCTCGCGAACAAGGTTGTCACCTTCCATCTGCTGCAGGTCAGCTAAATAGGCAGTATTGGCATAGCGTCTTCCTACTTCGAATGATTCAAACTCACGCTGAGACATTTGACCCGATGACTGTGCCTGCTGTGATGCGGTGTCATTAAAGTAACTTTGCGCCGATGGCACCTTAAGTGCGTCTTTCAAGGCATCTTTAGTGGCCGCATTCGGAGAACTTGCAGCAATCATGGCCATTTGCGGCTCGCGGGCCGCATCCATGATGCCCTCGTACTGTGTCATCAGACCTGCATACTGTTTACCCGAGGCCGTTTTGACCTCTCCTTTACCCAATTGACGTCCCGCTGAAGGGGCTGTGGTATTGAGGGTGTAGGCGACGGCTGCGTCAATCTGAGTCTGCGTGAACGTCAAATCAGGCGTTTTGCCCACCTTTCCGGCACCATCGAGTAAAGACGCTAACTGCTTATCACCGCCCGGATACTGTGATATTGCAGGGCACAGGTCGGTACCACCATACGCAGCATAGTCTGTGGCGTCACACCACTGTCCGTGTAGCGCGGCACTTTGATATTGCACCTGTTCAGGCGCCGGTGTGGCCTCAGTTAAGGCTGTTTTTAACTTCCCGTTGCTGACACCACCACCTCGCGAATAGCCGCTCTGCGTGGCGCGAGCTTGACTATTAACACGGGCCGCTGCGCCCGACGTTGACTCCGTACAAATCGTTTCAGGAACGGCAAAGCTGCGGCGTGATTGCTCAAGCCGTTCAGACTGGCGTGCGAAGCTATCCTGTGTCGCTCTGGATTGCTCTGCCTGCTCGATCATTGAAGATATTTTGTCGCCGTTGGCATTGATGGCCGCGCCCACCTGATGCTGCGTCGTCGATATCTCGGTTAATGTGCCATTGGCGGCGCGCAGTTGAGGCATAACATCGCGCGTAATAGGCACGCTACTGTTTACGTTAACCGTAGCGGCCCGCGTTGGCGTGGTAATGAGTAATGAAATCAGGGATATCGTGAAAATAGCGGGGAGGGTATATCGGTGAGTTTGTTTGTCCATTTTACGCTCTCTGTTTGTCACCCTTGCAGGTAGCCGTAATCGCTGAGGAGTTGATTGGCAAGGAGATTGACCACGCTGGTGTCATCATCATTACTTGCCTTATCTTTCATGTGGTTAAGTTGCGCGCTGGCGCTGCCGCGAGGAAATTTAGTGGCCAGCAGTTCACGGGCGACATGCGACCCGAGTTTTTCAGTGAGTCGTTTTCTCAAGGCTCGGTCAGCCGGCGTTGAGTTCAGCGCCCACAGCTCGCGAGGGCCAACGGCATGTTTGAGCAATTGGGCAACATTGCCGCGTGAAGTTTTGAATATGCCCAAAAAGGTGGTCCCCGAACCATCAGGTGCTGCGCCCGGTGGTGTTGTCAGCAGACGCCGCAGGGTTATCTCCGGAATTTGATAGGCTTTGGTGAGTAGAGAAAAATCTTTTTCACGGACGCGCATCATGTAGACGGAGTTCGCTGACTCAAGCAGATCAGGCGGGTAGTCATCAGGATATTGAGAAGCAAAAACCGTGCGTACACCGAACTTACGTTGCTCACGGTCTTCGGTCTGCAGCGCATCCCACAGCACCTGTACCCCTTTGATATTGTGCATTTCATCGATGAATATCAGCTTGGTTTCCTGATCTAACTGTTCAATACGTTTGCGGTGCAACGGGATGTAGCGGGGATCAAGATTGGCATAAATTTCATCCTGAATTTGCGGCAGGTAAAAGTCATTCCCGCCTCCAATTTGACGCGCAAATTGATACATGATGCCGGTCTTTAATTTTCCTTCCGGTGTGGGCTTACCAGCGACGTTATTGACATCGACAATCGCAATACGGGTTTCTGGACTGAATATAAGGCGGGTTCTACCTGACAGCAGGGGGTAGTCGGTCAGAGCCTTTGCCAGACACCGTGAAACATACTGTAGTAAAGATTCTTGAGTACCTGGTCGTGTCACGCCAACAAAATTGTCGGCTAGCTCTTTTTTGCTAAGTTCATTCTGCAGGTCGTTTAGTAGCGGCACCGCCTGTGACTGTGCCAGTGTTGCTTCTGAGACATAGCCTTTATCAAACAACATATCGCGGACTTCATACCATGTTGCCGACACCCACCATTCTGGCGAGTAAGCATGAAGAATTTCGCTTTCTTCGAGTGCACGATCAACTTCAGGAACAAGCCCTGCCCCATAGCGCGTCGGGTTAATTTCTCCCTTTTCTTTGAAAGCACTATCGACAATCCTCCCAAGAATATCAGCGCAGCTGGTAGGGTCAGGTGGCAATCCGGTCGCGGGATCTGCGCATAAGCTTTTGAGCAAACTTAAAATGTAATCACGCTCTGTACTTAGCGGGGCTTTTAATCCCAACTGAATATCCATCGGATTACGGCAGTGCTCAGCGGTATTTTTCAGAACAATACTGACAATTTTATGTTTCGCATCGTCTGGCAGCGCATCATAGACGATGTCGTAGAACCCTTGCGTGGTGTATCCCTTATCGATGAGTAACATAAAGGGAACATCAATATTACTGTTGGCCAGAAACGAGAGATGGCTACTGTTAGCGATGACCGACTTACCTGAGCCGGGTGGCCCCATAATGATCTCGGTGTGTTTTTCCTGCAAAGGACTGGCTAACTTTATGACGAACGGCTTGCGGCCCGGCGTCAGATAGACAACGTTGCCTTCAGACCAGGGACTGCACGGCTGCTGCAGCGGCAACAGGCGTAATGCGTCAGACAGGGTAGAGAACATCAGGTTAGGACCGCTGTAGCTGGAAACCGCGGGTAATGTTGATATCCATGCACGCACCGGATCACCAAAGGTTCCCGTGACATCAGTGATCCCCCACCCCTGCAGTGATTTCTTGAGCAGGGTGAGATTACGCTGCAGCGCTTTATTGTCGCGGTGCCACGTACTGGCGGTAATGCTTAATACGACAATCGGGTCCTTTTTATCCTGCTCCAGCAACCACTGTACGGATTCATACTGCTGACGCAGGGCAGGGATAATCGCCAGAAAGGTCAGCAGGAAGTTCTTGTACCCGAGCTGTGAGGCACCGCCCGGCATAATATCGAACCGTAAACGCCACGGCACCTGACGGGGGACGTTGGCAAAGAGTTCGGGGAAGATTTGCGGCCGCTGTGGAAATAACGTCATGGCCAGCTGACCGTGGAAGAACCCGTCTACTTTCACAATGGGTCCTTCTGTGGAGATTTGGGTATCGCAGTATTGATAGTTCAGGTGAGGGGCAAGGCATGCACTGATATCTTTGCCATCACCTCTAAGTTTGCCATGTGGCATGACGCGATCACCAGGAAGTAAAGGTTGCCAGTACGGTGAGGTGCTGCTTTTTTCTATTTCATCACGAATGACACGACCTGTTTCATGTGCATCCATAAGACGGACAGACACGCCGTTGTTTCCTGCGTTCATATCGAAGATAAGCTTGTCTAGAAATGCATCATGGCGAAGCTTTAAACCTTCAAACTCTGCGTAGATCGGGTTTTGTGAGAATCGCGCTTCGGGTAATTCACCCAGCGCGTTCTGTCGGCGGATTTCGTTTTTATGTTCATCAGCAGGTAGGGCACCGATGGCGGTATAGACAATCAGAAAGACCCGCTCACGCGCCATATAGGGCGACATCTTTTCGATACGCTCTTGTCCCAAGTCGTCCATATCCAGATGCAGGCGCTTCCATCCGCGCCGCAGCGGCTTCATGAGCTCGGTCATTTCTTCTTTTCCACGATCGGGATCGTGTTCAAAAGCAACACTGAGCTTATGACCTAACGCTTTAAAATCGCCCGTCAGCTTGTCGGCAAGGTGGGTATAAAAGAACTGAAACGTACCTGACTTCGGCGGCTGTCCTTCGGGGGATTCTTCAAAGCTGAAGTCTCGAAAAGCCCCTTTGATTTCCAGACAGCTGACAAAGTCATTATTTTTGGTGGTTTGAATATAGGCCGCATCCATTGACGGGTGGCGAATTCTGTCATCGTCTGTTAAGCCAATGACGGTGCGTAGGTCACAATAGTCTGCAAAATTCTGGCCCAGTGTGTAGCGTGACAGCCACGCCAGTGCGTCTTCCATTTTATCGAGGATCATGCGACACCTTGCTTGCGGTAATGTTGATACATCAATGGCCACCAATCCGGCGTGGATTCGAGTGGGGTTAAATCTGTGGGTTCTGGCAGACGAGCGGGGTTAAGCACCGGTGACAAGTTGTGCCATGCAGCACGTGTCTCGTTACGTTGTAAGGGTGCCGTTCTGTGTAATGCTTGCGCAAAGGCACCGGGATGTGAGGTATCAAAGCGCTTTTCAGCCAGCGTTTTATGCTCAGTGAGCCATGCTAGTAGCTGTTGGGCATCCTTTCGCGTTTGCTCATCGTCACAACGAAGTGCGACATACAACGTGCGTTGGAAGTGGCTGATATCTTCAGGTGATAAGCCGGGGAGGATTGCCATGACCGCACTGTCTGCGTTGAGCGTATTGAGCTCTCTCCATGCGCGACAAAACGGATCGACGACCGTGAGATTGCTGTCATCGCGATTGAGCGGGTTTCCATCACGGTGTATTGCCGTATTGTGACCAGAAGGATAACCACAATATTCACATTCGCAGCCCAATGATTGCGCATGGGCATTTTTAAGCACGGAGTCTTCTGCAGGCGATTCACCGGCAATAGTGTGTTTAAGATCGAGTTCAAGCATATAGCCCCTTTGGCGTAGTAAATGGAAGATGGACGCGTAAAAAAAGGTGGCTTTTAAAGATAAGGAGATGAGGGTGATGAATAGCATTGTTAAAAGGTAGAAAATTATTGTTGCTCGGATAGGGCGATCATAATATGGAATGCATTTTATTTTTGTTGATAATAGCGCCAGTGATTTAAGGCCGAGATTTGCGCTTTGGGTAGATATGAGTAATATCACTAAGACAAAAGCACACACTTCGTTAAAACTTAATTCATGCGACATTGCCTCTTGGTAAAATAATAGGTAGGTAAAAATAAATAATGGAATGTAAATTAAAGATAAAATGCCGACTAAAATGACTGATTTTATAAGCGGTATTTTCACCCTTGGGTCGGCATCACCAATAAACCATTTTCAAAACATTGAATACTTCTTTAATCGGTGTTTCATGATAATTCCTCATGTTAAAGGCATCAGCGAAGGTTGCAATTCTCCCATTTTTTATGGATAACGGCATCTAATATCATTTCAACGTCAGGAGCGTCATGTAAATCAAAAAGTTTTGAACCACACGGCTTTATTTCCCCGTTCTTTGTCCTGACACCTTTTATTATGGTGATGTGAACGTTAATGGCACTGCCGAGCAAGTATTTTGATAGGGTAATTGACTGTAAGGAAATGCTGAGATCTTCAGAGGGCAACCATATAGTCGGCGGCACGTTCACAATACTGTCCTTGCTGGTTATGCCATAAATGAAATATTCTTCATGTGACAGTGGCCAACTGCGGCTAATCCAATTCATAGAGTAGCCGAATAAGATACTTAATATTACCACTGCACAATAGGTTACGGTTCGTCTGTTCATAAGGATTCCATAGGGAGGGTAGTGTGAGATATGTCGAATAAACTTCACGAACGAAGCTGGTTTATCATGATTAAAGAGCTTCTTGTTCCGATCTGTCTACTTGTCTTGAGCGCTGTAACTTGGCATACAAGTAGGTATCAGAATGATGAGCGACTCGCATTTGAAAGAAATAATGCGCAGAGCTTGTTGGTTTTACAGAATAGTGAGTATTTTTTAAAGAAAACGGAGCATGATGTCTCAATGAAAAAAACAGAGGCGGATTTTCTCAAAGTAGCTTTTTCTGAATGCAATATAAATGGAAGGTCTGCAATAAAACAGATAAGTAATTATGCTGATGTACAATTTCCTCCGTCGGAAAGAAAACAGTTAATGAAGAGGGTTGAGGAGAACTGTTCCTCTGACAGTCATTCTAGTATAAATAGCAACAAGCCTAAGCAGACCGTGGAAGATTTTGTCCAATCAGGAAATGGTTTAATGAATACTAAAAATTATGATAAAGCCGCTGAAAAATATATTGAGGCGACAAAGTCTACCCCAAATGATGCCGCCCTTTGGGATCACAGGGCATATGCGCAATATCGGGCTGGGAATTATAATGATGCTATGAATAGCATTTCCGTTGCTATTAGAATAGGTAGTGATAATGAGAAAACGAATAGCAATATTGCAATTAATGCAGCCAAGATCTTATGTGCGCAAGGAAATTTAAGTGGAGGGAAAAACTATATACAGCAGGCTATAAATGCTTTTCCTTATTTATTTAATGTTGTCAAGCGAGATGGGGAATTACTTAGAGTATGTTCACTAACTGTACCTTCAGATAAATGATATTGGGTAGTGCCTGCTCATATAAGTGAAACTCCCCGACATAGTCGGGGAGTTCTGTTCATTAAATTCCTACCGGGTTTAGCCCCATTTGTTTCTGACCACGACTGACAATCTGGCTCAGTGCTAATAAGAACAGGCCAATGCCAAACATCACGGCAATCTCCCACGGTTTGATTTGTGGATTGTTCTTTTTCCAGCGCATCATCAGCAGTGCCAAAATGATGAAGATGATGCCAATCACGGGCGCCGCATCGAGCAGGGGTTGTTTAATGTCCGTGAAAAATCCCAGTCCGCTATTCACCATGCCACTCAGGTCATCGCCAGCGGCGTGGGCAGGTTGACTGGCCAGTGCGCTTAATAACAGCCCGCTTAACCACAGTGAAGTGCGGCGGCGAAGTTGATAAACGCGCAGGGAAAGTTCTACTGCAGACCACAGCATGATGTTTTTCAACGTTTTCATAGTATTCCTTAATTATTACCAGTGAATATTGATTGTGTTTTGAATGGCGTTAAGCACCGCCGGATTGCAGATTAAAAGCACGCCGCAAACAAAGCGCTTGATACCTGATGTGATGTCATCACCGCGTGATAGCCCAGTGTGACCGTCTTTTTGAGACCGTCGCAGGCGCAACAGTCCATTGAGAACAAAAAACCATCCCACCGTCTGCAGGACGGTTAGGCCCGCATTCACCGCAAGGGCAGCGGGACCATAACGGGCCTCCGGTACATACGAGATGGCATCGTATGTCACGGCACCTAACGCAAACTGATTGGCGCCAGCATTAACAACGCTCTCAATGCTGATGATGCAACACCCGAGTAGTAGGACTGCGAGAAAGGTGCCAGCGGAGTCAGCTCGCTGACCGCGCCGAGTTCGTCCCGCCTGACCAGACAGATAAAGAATGATAAGGGCGATGCCACCGACGCCTGCGATGGCCAGAACCAGTTGCGTTGTGATAGCGGATAAACTGTTTGCCGCATTGGCCAACATCTGGACAAAGTCCATATCCTCTCCTTGTATCTTGAAAATTGGTTAAAATAGCTGCGTTTGGATTTGGCAAGGTGTATGCAGCCCGACCTCTCCAGGGGTTTCAAGCCCGTCGTTAAGCGAATGGCACATACACTGAGCCACTCATCTGAAACCCGAACAGTTGTCCGTACTCCATAACGTATTTGCAAGGATGGGTAATAATGAGTCAGCCAAGTCCACTCTGTGTGTGTATCGATGTTTCGAAAGCAACTCTGGACATTGCCGCCAACAGCGCGATTGAACAATTTTCTGTTTGCAATGACGCTGACGGCTTTGATTCCATTATTGCTGAGTTGAGAAAGTACGCGGTTGTACTGGTTTTGATGGAGGCCACCGGAGGACTTGAATCTGCCGTAGCTTGTGCGCTTCAGTCCGAAGGTTTTGAGATCGCTGTGGTCAATCCTAGGCAGGCTCGAGACTTTGCCCGTGCCATGGGATATCTGGCCAAGACAGACCGTATTGACGCCAGAGTGCTCGCACAGATGGCTGAGGTTATTCATCGCCATCCTGAACGGGAACGCTTTATCCGGGCTATGCCGGATGCTGAACGTCAGGTTCTCACGGCTATGGTAGTGTGCAGACGGCAGTTGGTCACAATGCTGGTCGCTGAGCGTAATCGGTTGCACCCAGCCCACCCTCAAAGCAGAAAAAGTATTAATATCATCATCAAAGCGCTGGCAGATGAGCTTGCGCGGATCGATGAGGATATGAGTAACCATATTTGTATCCACTTCAAAGAACTCTCTGAGCGATTGAGTAGCATTAAGGGCGTTGGCATCATGACCGTTGCCGCACTGTTGGCCGAGGTTCCGGAACTGGGGCGGCTTTCGAGACGGGAAATCAGCGCACTTGTGGGCGTAGCGCCAGTAAACCGAGACTCGGGCACAATGAGAGGGCGACGAACGATCTTTGGTGGCAGGGCTGGAGTGCGAACAGCGCTGTACATGGCGACACTCGTTGCTACTCGCTTTAATCCAGTGATAAAAGCGTTTTACACGCGTCTTGTTGCGGCAGGAAAAGCCAAAAAAGTCGCTCTGGTTGCCTGTATGCGCAAACTGCTGACTATCCTGAATGCGATGCTCAGAAAGAACGAAGAATGGGATGAATCGTATCATTGTGTTGTTCCCTAATTTTTACGTTCAAGACAGTTGCTTAACGAATGACGCCCGATGAGGTCACCACTTCACGTTTGCTTTCATCGATGCGTAAAACCGTCGCGCCAGCAAAGTGGTCACCTGGTCTTAATGCCCAGCTGCTGCCTTGCCATGTCACCCATGCCAGTCCGGGATAAAGGCTGTTAATCTTCGCCTTATTTCCCGACCAGCGAGTTTTCGCTGACGTTTTAGTCGACGTTACTGCGTTTTTGGCCATTGAAGCCGTTTGTACCTGCGTCGCAATGACCGTGGGGGCCTGACGCGTCTTGTGTATCTCTGAGAGCTGCTGCTCAACGTGGTCAAGGCGGCGCGCTAATGCCGTTAATCCTTCACGCGTCTTCTCGCTGTAGACCTGTTGGGAATTTAACGCCCTCGAGACTTCCTCTGCGAGAGAGTCCGTGGGCGTCTCGGGCGGGGCTATTGTTGGCGTGTCTTGTGCTAATGCTGCCGGTTGAGAAGGGGACGGAGATGACTCAGGTTCAGGAGGTGACGTTATCGCAACCGGAGCGGTCGCCTCCACGGGCTCCGCTGCCGTGAATTGGGGTTGAGCTGGCGCTTGTGTACTGCTCCCACTCATTTTCCAGGTTAACCCCAAAATAGCAAAAATCGCCAGTGCGGCGATTTGAACTTTGGGCTGGTCATATAACGGACGCTTTTTAGGCTTATCCGATGAGATGATGGGCGAGTCTGCCGTGAGCTCATCGTCGTCCAAGGGTTCGGGCGCGGTTAACTCGGGATCAAAGTGTGGTTTCATTTCGCGTTTTCTCCTACGGGCGCGGGTATGCAGTCTTTGTCAGTGACGGGTTTCATAAACAAAATAGAGACAACCTGACGACGGTTAACATTGACCTGAGTGACGGGCAGACGAGAAGCGTCCTGCGACATGACTTGAGCCGTCTGTTGCCCGATACCGCCAGCAATCACGCCAGCGACGGCCTTTCCATCGGGTGATCCACGACCAGTCACGGTGCCGCTGTTGGTCGTCAGAATTTGTGTGTTGCTGTCCTCATACAGCTGTCCCACTTTGCCGATGCCGCTTGCAATAGCGGGTAAAACGATACGAGTGAAATAGCGATGATTAACATCACTGGCCACCGACGAACGCTGGGTTTCATCATCCAATGCATAGGCATCGATGGTGCAAGTCATCCCTTTAAAATCGAGCGTTTTAAAGTTCACGATGACGCCATCCCCTGCCAGCTGAACGTTCTGTGCTGCCAGAACGGCTCCCGCCAGCTTGCCCGCCGGTATGGTGGCCAACACTTTTGATTCCGGGTTATCTGAGTCAATCGCGGTGTCGATCGTGCCCGGATAACGTACCAATCCGGGGATGCTGATGCGCGATACTGCGGGCGTTGTTGTTGATGTCGCGGTCGTTTGCACGGATGACGTAGCAGCATCAGATGCCAGCCCAGGTACGCTCTGAGCCCACTGGCTGAAGGGCGATTGCCCGTCTTGGCCCTCACTGCCAAACGCGGTGGCCAACTGCATATCACTGGTGTGCCAGCGCGCGCTAAGCTGAGTCAGCAGGTTGTTGATTTGCTGTTTCTGCTCATCGTTCAAACCGCCTTGCTGTCCGTTTTGGGATGGTGAGGAATCACTTTGGGTATTGAGGGCAACGGGCGTTACGGGAACGTGAGAAACCAGCGGCGTCTCGTCATGTCGTTGGCTTTCACTGAGTGAGGCCACAAAGCTATTACCGTCGCTTTCGGCCTCCTGAGCGCCTTGTTGATTGGACAGTTTTAATAAGTCGCGGTATTGACGGCTTTCCTGTGAGGTGACTGATGCATTGTTGGCCACGCGATTTAAGTTGTACTGTGACTCAGGGATGGCTGACTGATGCAGCCACCCCCATCCCAGATAGCCACTGGCGGCAACAACCATAATGCCTATCACCACCAAGCCGAGCGTTTTTTTGCTGTCGCTGGCTGCGTCCTTTTCTATCGTCATTATTGCAGCTCCAGAGTCAGTGGGACGTTATGTCCCTGAACCGAGAAGGTGACATACGGCGTCACCGGCATTTTCCAGACGTGCGTGCCGTCAGCGGAGGACAAAGTGCTGTCAAACGCATCGCGCAACTCAGCGCGAGAGCGCAGATAAACATCATCGCCCAGTTGCCATGCCTGAACATCGGGCACGCCGCCCTGCGTTTTGATGCGCTGGGCTTCTTTCGGGGGAACACCGTCAAGAAATGCCTGCAGCGTGTTGTCGTATAGGCCCACTTTCTGGCGAGGTGCCGCCATTGGGCGTGCCGAAGGACCAGACTGGGGTATTCGCAGATCTAGACGACTGTCGGTGGGTTGAGATGCTTGGGTATTGCTGGGCTCACCGCTGGTCATACTGATAGAGATGGGCACCGCTAACCCTTTGAGATAGACAGTCACACTTCCGGTGTCATAGGCACGCCGTGCCTGAATGGCCATCGAGGGAGTGTCGGGCAGATAATTCACCTGAAATCCTGCTGGATTGCCATTGACCGGGGGGGCGGCAATAGGCCAAGGCGCACCTGTCTGGTCGGTAAAATTCACGACACCCGGATAGTTGGGGAGCACTTGCACCATCGGTAGCGATGATCCCGGCTCGAGATTCACGGTCAATGAACGTATGCGTGGAACGGCGGTGACTGGCGCCATTCCCGTACTACGTTGCACGCCATCAAGACCCGAGCGCAGCTGTTTAATGGCCTCAGCCGATAACGGCGTGGTGACGTTCTCAGCATACTGCAGAGCAGCATCGGGCGGCATCGGCGTTGGAATACTCGTGGCGGTCGTGTCTGCCACCGCCGCCGCGGGGGTCGTCGTCGGTGCAACGGGCAGTGCTGCCGGCGCAGGCGGAACCGATACGGTCGGCGTGGTTGATAATGACTGTGCCGGTTGCCATTGCGGCGGCGGTGTGTCTGCGGCGATGACCGACGCACTGCTTAATAGACCCGCGATAATGAATAGGGTTTGTTTCATTGTGCCGATGCCTCCCTGGTGACCACTTGTATCACTTCCAATCCGTCTTTTTTCAACCGAGGATCGGCGCGCGTCACGAGCATGACGAGGGTGAAGTTTTGTGGTGGCAGTGATGATGTCTGTCCGGTGAGTCGGAATGTGACGGGATACTGTAACCGCCATGCATAGGCCCCGTTATCAAGCACACCTTTGCTGTTAACGACACCGGTTGAGGTCAGCACTGACAGGTTCATTTTTTTATCACGGACGTTGGCCAGAACGTTCGAGTTGACCAGTGCGTTGTAGTAACTGGTAAAGCCCGCCGTATTGAAACCGTCCTGACGGGCATTGATTTGTTCGCGGTAATGGACAAAGTCGAGGGTGAAATCCTTGCGAATATGGCTAGCACCGTAATCAATAATATCGGCGTCGCTGTACACCGGTTCATTGATAGTTGGAATAGGAATGATACGACCGTGGTCACTGGCGATAACGCTTTGTGGTGGATTTGCCGCTTTCCAAGCGAGATAGAAATTACTGAGTAACAGAATAACGATAGCGATGGATTGCCATACGTTGACTGACAGACTTTTTCGCGTGAAGGCCACATTCAGTTGTGCACTTTGATGCTGTGCCACCGCAGCCGAGTACGGTTGTTCAGCCGTCACCTTGGGTGCGGCAGTTTTTTTATTCATAACACATTTCCATAGAGCGGTGTCCGCCTGAACACTCAGACGGACAGACGTTGGCAAGAGAAGTTACAGCGAGAAGGGGTAAGCAGTGCCCGCAGGCGGTGTGACGGGCGTGGGGGCTGACTGTTTATACTCGGTCCGTGGTGTGCTCCGTGTACCGACGGGAACGTTCGTGGTTGGGATATATCCCTGCCCTAAATCCCCCCACGGGTCGATATTTCCGGGCAACAGCGATGACACCTTATCCCGTGCCGCTGAACAGATTTTATCTTTGATCTGGTCAAATATCTGGCTGAAATCAGGGAACGTGGGCACCGTAATACTGGTGCTGATGTCCCCAAGGCATTGAGAGAAGCCGCTGTTTGCCTGCTTTTCTCGCTGAGCCCAAGACTCCGCCGCTTTACGGTCTTGCTCGTACCCCGCCTGAGCACCCGAAAGTGCCGCGTTTGCCGCCGCACAGCTGGCGGCATGTACTGCGGGCGCAGTAAGCACGGTAAGCAGCAACAAGCCGGTGAGGGCGATCTGTTTCATGGGGAAGCTCCATTAGTGACCCGGACGCGGCATGGTAGGGGCGTGTCGGTGGGTGGATTCAGGTTCACGGCGGACTACTAACTGGTCAGGTGCCACCGGTGCACTGTCAAACCCCAGCTGCTGCTGTAGTGCCGCCGAGCGCTTTTCCGGCTCGGTGCCCTGTGCATATAAGCGCTGTGGCTCATTATTGAGGCGAAAAACGTAGTCGTTAAAACTGCCGGTTTCATTGTTAATGGGGTTGCCGTAACCCAACGGTTGCAGTCCGTCAGGGGTGATTTCATTCAGCGTCATATGCGGGCTTCCGTTAGCGTTTTTACAAAGACGCCCCAGCACGGGTTTATAACGATCCTCATGCAGCACAACACCCTGAACAAAATCGCCGTGGGCTTTAACCAGTAATAATTTGAGCTGCCCTTCGGCATCCATCGATTGAAACAACGCTTTGCCTGCATCACGTGACGGTGAGGGAAGCGTTGGGCTATCAGGTTGCCTGTCAGGGGTTGGGACGCCTTTGCCATTGGGTTCCATCCACAATGCATCGGGAAGATTGGGCCAGTCAGGTAAGGCGACTTCGGCCTTTTTCGCCAACTCAGCCACTTCGGCTTGCAGGTCATGATAGGCTTTCAGTGAGTACGCCAGCATCTCGCTTGGCGGCGTCATCTCTCGGGTATTCGTGTTGACAATGGAAGGGTCAATGGCCTGTTTGGCTATCCAGTTATTGCGGTTGCGTTCTTCCTTGCGTGTGACGGCGTTACCGTTATCATCCAGCATCGGCTTCCCGTCCTTATCTTTCTGTTTGACCTCCACCATTACCGTGGTTTTTCCGGTCATCTGCAGCGTGACCAAGTCATTGTTTTTTAGTCCAGCATCAGCAATGGCTGCGCGCAATTCTGTCCCCCAGACGACACGCTCACCGTCTGCAGTTCGAAGTCGGGCGTAATAGCTGTTGCTTTCTCCCTTCTTAAAGTTATAGGGAGCAGGCCCATGTTTAAGCAACGTCCCCGTGAGTCCTAAAGACGCCTCATCATGACTGGCATTCATCGGGCCTGATGAAGGTGCTTTCTGCGGCAGAATATCGGCAGGAAGGTTATCTGCCGGCGTGATTGGTGGTGCAGACGTTGGCACCGTCGATGAGATAGGGGCAGATGTTGCGTTGCTCTGGCTCGGATGAACCAGAATTTCAGACGCCTCACTGCCCAGTGGCGTTGGCTCATCAGGCAATGGGGGCTCTGAGCGTATTTTTTCTCGCGCGGCCTCGAGCATTTTTATTTGCTCTTCGTTGGTGAGTTTGATCGGTAAATCGTATTCAGCAATCAGGTTTATCGCGCGCTGTTTAAAAGCGGGACTGCCGGTGAGTTCGATGTTTCCCTGCAGGACCATATCCTGTTTGGCCACCAACAACGCGCCGAGGATCATGCGGTCGTTTTGACTCGCCTGCGGCGTGGCCATAATGATACGACCTTGCTGCATGTAGCGTGTAAAAGCACGCTCGCCGTCAAGTAAATAGTGTTGAGTACCGCGCTCACTTCCCGCTTTATGCAATAAAACCCCTTCCAGTGCGACGAGATCGATACGTTCTCGTGCCTGCTGACTCCTTTCAAACTTAATGCCGTCAGGTTCGATCTCCGGTGCCGCCTCATCTACCGGTGTGTCATTTTCGCCTGTCGGTGTCTGTGCTTTCTTACTTACTGGCGGTTTCTGTTCATCTTGGTGCGGCGTGACCGTCGATATTTCCTGCTCCTCGGTAGTCGGTGCCGACACCACGGGGGGAGATTCCTGAGTTAATAACGACGCGATTGATACGTGGTTCTCTTGTTCAACTGCCTCAGCGGTTTCAGGTGCCGCTGGTAAAACATCACTCTCGATTGGAATAAGCGGCTCAGCGCTTGCACTCTCCTGCGAAACAGCGGTTGCCGTTGTCTGTTGCTGTGGGCTTTCAGGTGTTTTAACTGTGCTGGCGTTACCTTTGTCGTCGCCGGTGGCAGGCGTATCTATTTTCTTGGCTCTGCGTGTTTTTTTCGGTGGTGTGACCGTAGGCGTTTCAGGAGGCGAAACCGTCTGCTCTGGTGCTATTGGCGGCTCAGGCGTCGCCTGACCTCTGGCCATCCAGTCTTCATAGGCCCGCTGGTTTTCTGCATCATATATCTGTTCGTTTTCGACGCCATTTACCTCTAGGTTTTCAACTTCATGCTGACCTACAGGTTCATTATTGACGCTCTCTGGTTCATTCATGGTAACAGTCTCAATCGGTTGTCGGGATGGCGGCGAGTCCGGTGTGGACTCGGGGAGCAAGCGTTGACGGTATGGGGCGAGCTCATCAATTAGCGCTGTGAGTCCGCGTGATTGATGGAGATCGTTAAAGTCAGTGAAGCCCTGTGCCTTTTCGGCTGGGGTCAATGCAGGCAGCACGGCAATCCCGCCAGTAAGCTCGGCGGCTTTCTCTGCCGCTTCTTTGCCGGGATTACCGGGACGTTTAGGCTTTGGTGGATCATCATCCCCAAGAAACAGCATTGGGCTGTCGGGGTATTTTTGATGGAGCTGCTCAGCAACTTTGACCAGATTTCCGGAATCGATGGTCATCACAACGGGCATTTTTAGCGCCATTGCGCCACTGGCGGCGGTGGCATATCCCTCAGCACAGACAATGGGTTTGCCATTTTTTAGCGAGCCACCGACGACAAAAAAATTGCCACTTTTCTCTGCGTCTTTGGTCAGCCGCTTATTACCGTCTGCGTCTATGGTCTGCATCGAGCGAATGACGCCGTCGATGTTTTGCAGGGGAATAAGCAATTTTTGCTTTTCGTCGATGTGTACGCC
>NZ_KV824236.1:0-1152 GCF_001816025.1 Hafnia sp. HMSC23F03 | reverse complement strand
TGGCATTGAATATTTAAGTGGGACCGTGGTCCCAATCAGCGACGTTGGCGTTGAATATCCAAGTATGACTATCTCAATTACCTGATGTGTTCGCTCGGTCAATGATTGTCGCAGCGTTTCAACGCTGACTTTTACGCGATCCTGACGATGCCCTGTACTTCGACGTCTGTATACAAGGATGTCGCTACGCTCCTCATCCACGCTGCTGCGCGGGGGACTCCTCTGCACGGGCCCTGGAGTGGCAATCCCGCGACGAGAACCACGAGATCCCCGAAGGGATGCAGCAGAAACTCAACAGCCTGATCCAGATACGCAAATTGTTGCAGTCTTAATCGTTATTCACGCCGCCGTGCGCAGCGTGAATGCCCCTTTGATTTGATTGAGGTGCTTCATATGCACGAAAATAAAGAAAATACCGTACTCAACACCCTGATTTGCTATCACGGTAGGGCACTGATGTTAGCGCAGGGATGGCCTGACCATATTGATGTCGTCCAATGCTATCCCGGGCGCTGGCCGGGGTGGATAAGCATTTACGCGAGACTGGGTGCCGCCGAGCTGGTTACTGTTTTTAAGCCGTATACCTGCCAGACGTTGGCCCCCGCGTTATCGACTGGAAGAAGCCATCGGCAAGCTGACGGGCAGCCAAGCCGAGTTAGTGCTCTATGGCAACCGATATACGCAAGATCCCATGCAACCGGGGAATATGATGCAGATTGCTATTCCCTTTGCCGCGCAATGGCTGACGCAGGAGGAACTCACGATTGTCCTAATCTGTATACGCGAGGCGATTGGAAGTGTCTGTAGTCAGGTCTTAGAGGATTCGCGGCGCATTCAGGCCGCGTTAATGTCAATTGGACAAACGGTGTTTGAGCGCCAGACACGCCGTTTCCGCCTTGTGGCTAAAGAGAGTGACCAGCCAAGTTGGTTGGATGAAAACGACGATACGCTGCCCGAAGTGCTCAAGGCCATCCTTAACAAAGGCGCGCGGTTTGGTACTATTGAGCTGTATCTGGTGTGTGAATCAGTTGAACATATTCTTTCCCACGGTCTACAAGAGGATGTGTTGCGTTTGCCTGAATGCCCCCCTCACCAATGGTTGGATTGGACGGTGCTACACGACGTTCTCATAGAGGGCCAGCGTGAAATTAA
>NZ_KV824235.1:50123-50395 GCF_001816025.1 Hafnia sp. HMSC23F03 | reverse complement strand
ACTCCGTCACGACATCCCTGTCGTGCCGGCTCTCTCTACGAATACTTAAGCTAAAAACCGTCCACGCCTTTTGTTTTGACGTTGACCTTTTTCGGCACGTTGTTCTTCAGCCGAAGTGAGGAATGTAGGCTAGGATTCGCCGACAGGGATGTCGGCGAAAGAACGGAGGAGCCAGGACAAATTTGCCTGGAGCAAATTTGAACAAAGCTTGCGTTAGCCCCGTAGGGGTGAGGCGCATGGATGCGCCGAATACTCGCGATTGCCGTTCGTTC
>NZ_KV824235.1:0-50103 GCF_001816025.1 Hafnia sp. HMSC23F03 | reverse complement strand
CCCGACTCGGACGCCTGCACGGAGTGCATGTATATTTCAGTGCATTAGGCGTACGAAAACTTACACCGTAACCTAATAAGCAACCGACGTACGGAACCTTACACAACCACAACATAAACAACCAGCTTACGAAACCTTTCACCGCTAGTGCATAAACGCAATATTTCCGTGATCAATATTTGACTTTTCGCCACCGAATAAGAAACCAGCAGTCGATCAATTTATTTTATTTTTAAGCGCAATCTTATCCCCCTAGCCTCTCCACCGCTGCCGCCAGTAATGACGGTACGTTAGCGCCTGACTTAACATTTCACCCCCAAGTTATCCACAATTATGAGCCGTTTTGTTCACTTGCAAAGTCACGCTAAGAACACTATCTTGTTATCACACCTTGATTAACACACCACATCTTGTGTTCACAGCATAAAATCGACACTACTCGTTAAGATACTGCAACAATGTTTTTGCACTAATTTAACGCGTGTGTTTTTCGCAAATTTGCCTTTAGCAAATAATGCGATGGCGTGAAGCATGAGATCGCACACGGACAGGTATCGCCCTATGAATCAAAGTCTGCTGGTCACCAAACGTGACGGAAGCAAAGAACGTATCAATCTTGATAAAATCCACCGCGTGCTTGATTGGGCAGCGGAAGGACTGAGCAATGTTTCGGTCTCTCAGGTGGAACTGCGTTCTCACATCCAGTTTTATGATGGGATCCGCACCGCGGACATTCACGAAACCATCATCAAGGCCGCTGCAGACCTGATATCCCGTGATGCTCCAGACTATCAGTATCTGGCCGCACGTCTGGCTATTTTCCATCTGCGTAAAAAAGCCTACGGTCAGTTTGAACCGCCTAAATTGTACGATCACGTCGTTAAATTGGTCGAAATGGGCAAATATGACAAACATCTGCTGGAAGATTACACCCCAGAAGAGTTTGCTCAGATGGATGAGTTTATCGATCACTGGCGTGACATGAATTTCTCTTATGCCGCAGTGAAGCAGTTGGAAGGTAAATATCTGGTTCAGAACCGCGTCTCTGGCGAAATCTACGAGAGCGCGCAGTTCCTGTATATTTTGGTTGCAGCCTGTCTGTTCTCTAACTACCCGCGTGACACTCGTCTAAGCTACGTAAAACGTTTCTATGACGCGGTATCTACGTTCAAGATTTCACTGCCTACGCCAATTATGTCTGGCGTGCGCACCCCTACCCGCCAATTCAGCTCTTGCGTGCTGATTGAGTGTGGCGACAGCTTGGACTCTATCAATGCGACCTCTAGCGCCATTGTGAAATACGTTTCTCAACGCGCTGGCATCGGTATCAACGCGGGTCGAATCCGTGCGTTGGGTAGCCCAATTCGCGGCGGTGAAGCATTCCACACCGGCTGTATTCCTTTCTACAAACATTTCCAGACGGCGGTGAAGTCCTGCTCTCAGGGTGGCGTACGCGGCGGTGCTGCAACGTTATTCTATCCCTTGTGGCATCTGGAAGTTGAAAGCCTGCTGGTGTTGAAAAACAACCGTGGGGTTGAAGGCAACCGCGTACGTCATATGGACTACGGCGTTCAGCTTAACCGCCTGATGTATCAGCGTCTGATCAAGGGCGGCGATATCACGCTGTTTAGCCCATCCGATGTCCCCGGCCTGTACGATGCTTTCTTCGCCGATCAGGATGAGTTCGAGCGCCTGTATATGCAATACGAGGCTGACGACAGCATTCGTAAGCAGAAAGTGAAAGCGGTCGAGCTGTTCTCTCTGATGATGCAGGAACGCGCTTCCACCGGCCGTATCTACATCCAGCATGTGGATCACTGCAATACCCATAGCCCGTTTGATCCGGCTATCGCACCGGTACGTCAGTCAAACCTGTGTTTGGAAATTGCGTTGCCAACCAAGCCGCTGAACGACGTTAATGATGAAAATGGCGAAATCGCACTGTGTACGCTGTCAGCGTTTAACCTCGGTGTGATCAACTCGCTGGACGATTTAGAAGAGCTCGCGGTGCTGGCGGTTCGTGCGCTTGATGCCCTGCTCGACTATCAGGACTACCCAATTCTGGCCGCTAAGCGCGGGGCGATGGGGCGTCGTACTCTGGGTATTGGCGTCATTAACTACGCTTACTATCTGGCGAAAAACGGCGTGCGCTACTCCGATGGCAGCGCAAATAACCTGACCCACAAAACATTTGAAGCTATTCAGTATTACCTGCTGAAAGCCTCTAATGAGCTGGCGAAAGAGCAAGGTGCTTGCCCGTGGTTCAACGAAACCACCTATGCGCAAGGCATACTGCCAATCGACACCTACAAAAAAGATTTGGATACAATTTGCAACGAGCCGCTGCATTACGACTGGGAAGCCCTGCGTAGCGATATCAAGCAGTACGGCCTGCGCAACTCAACGTTGTCAGCCCTAATGCCGTCTGAAACGTCCTCGCAGATTTCTAACGCGACTAACGGTATCGAACCACCGCGTGGTCACATCAGTATCAAAGCGTCAAAAGACGGTATTTTACGTCAGGTTGTACCTGAGTATGATCGTCTGAAAAACGCCTATGAACTGCTGTGGGAAATGCCAAACAACGATGGTTACTTGCAGTTGGTCGGTCTGATGCAGAAATTTATCGATCAGTCGATTTCCGCCAATACCAACTACGATCCGTCGCGCTTCCCATCAGGGAAGGTTCCGATGAAGCAGCTGTTAAAAGACTTGCTGACGGCGTACAAATTTGGGGCTAAAACCCTGTATTATCAAAACACCCGCGATGGAGCAGAGGACGTGCAAGACGACTTGCAGGCAACGCCTGAAGACGACGGCTGCGAAAGCGGCGCTTGCAAGATTTAATCACGACCAATACGACTAACTCTGCGACAGCAGACATCAATTGACCCGATAAATTTCGAGTTACAGGTCAACGGCAAACACGCCTGTAACTTGAAAGATAAAGGGAAAACGGGATTAGCGTTTTATGGCTTACACCACATTCTCACAAAACCAAAACGATCAGTTGCTCGAACCTATGTTCTTTGGCCAGTCAGTTAACGTTGCGCGTTACGACCAGCAAAAGCATGAAATCTTTGAAAAACTGATCGAAAAACAGCTCTCTTTCTTCTGGCGCCCTGAAGAAGTTGACGTGTCTCGCGACCGTATTGACTATCAGGCTCTGCCAGAGCATGAAAAGCATATTTTTATCAGTAACCTAAAATATCAGACCTTGCTGGATTCAATTCAGGGACGCAGTCCAAACGTGGCGTTACTGCCGCTGATC
Organism: Hafnia sp. HMSC23F03; assembly: GCF_001816025.1. NCBI lineage: Bacteria > Pseudomonadati > Pseudomonadota > Gammaproteobacteria > Enterobacterales > Hafniaceae > Hafnia > Hafnia sp. HMSC23F03. The sequence goes on along the minus strand of NZ_KV824235.1, from coordinate 46,832 downwards.
TCCATCCCTGAGTTGGAAACCTGGGTTGAAACTTGGTCATTCTCCGAAACCATTCACTCACGCTCCTACACGCATATTATTCGTAATATCGTGAACGATCCGGCGACCGTGTTTGACGATATCGTGGCCAATGAAGAGATCCTTAAGCGCGCGAAAGATATCTCTGGCTACTACGATGATTTAATCGAGATGACCAGTTACTGGCATCTGTTAGGCGAAGGCACTCACAACGTTAATGGTAAGACTGTAACCGTTAACCTGCGTGCCTTGAAGAAACAGCTGTATCTGTGCCTGATGAGCGTTAACGCACTGGAAGCCATTCGCTTCTACGTTAGCTTCGCCTGTTCTTTCGCTTTCGCCGAACGCGAATTAATGGAAGGTAACGCAAAAATCATCAAGCTGATCGCCCGTGATGAAGCATTACATTTAACAGGCACCCAGCACATTCTGAATCTGATGCGTTCAGGTCAAGACGATCCTGAAATGGCTGAAGTTGCGGTTGAATGCGAGAAAGAGTGTTATGACCTGTTTGTTTTGGCGGCTCAGCAGGAAAAAGAGTGGGCTGAATATCTGTTCCGTGACGGTTCCATGATTGGCCTGAATAAAGATATTCTTTGCCAATACGTTGAGTACATTACCAACATCCGTATGCAGGCCGTTGGTTTAGGATTACCGTTCCAGACTCGTTCGAACCCAATCCCGTGGATCAACGCATGGCTGGTGTCTGATAATGTTCAGGTAGCGCCACAGGAAGTTGAAGTTAGCTCGTATTTAGTCGGTCAGATTGACTCTGAAGTCAATGCCGATGACCTGAGCGACTTCGAGCTGTAAATCCCGCGATGACTTTTACATCTCAGGATCACATGCTGGCGGTAGACGATGCCGCCAGCATCCAGTCAGAAAGCAGCACGGCGGTACCAACTACTCCCACGATTACCCTCACGCTTTCCGGCGCGCGTCTTGATTATATTCATAGCAAAGGCTCGCTGCTTGAGACGCTTGAGCACCATAAAGTTCAGGTTGAGTACCAGTGCCGTTCAGGCTATTGTGGCTCTTGCCGCTGTAAGCTCACCAAAGGTCAGGTGGTTTATCGCCAAAAGCCGTTGGCATTTATCAACGAAGGTGAGATTTTGCCCTGTTGCTGCCATCCCATCGATGATATCGAGGTGGAGCTTTAATCGCCTCCACCGCGATTCTTTTACCTGCCAGTTCTTTCCCTATCACACTGATAATTCTCACAAGAACTAGTCCTAACTCCCACATTTCTGCATGTTTATTTTAAACATCACACAATCAATTGTATGATATAGCCAGCTTTTTATGTGATAAGGACTCGGCTTGGCTCAGACGTGTGCTGGCAGCCGATTTATAAATAATCAGCTGTTGGTCATTATGTCGATTGTTTAAGAGATCGAGATACACGGGTCGAGCACACCAAGGGACAGTTACGGACCCCATCCTTGTGTTCCCCCCCTAAAATCAAGCTTAACCAAATGGCATTTCCATGACTCATAGATTATTTGGTTCTAGCAAACTCCTTTTGGGACTTTGCCAGCGGGCATGCACTTTTTTAGTGTGGACGCTGAGTACGACAGCAGCCATTTATAAGACCATCCAATATAAAATCGAGTCCTATCACGGAGCTACATAGCCATGAAAGCAAAACTTTTACCCATGTTAATTCTGGCCACCCTTTCAGCCGGAACGCTCGGTGCAAACGCATGGGCAGCAACACCACCAAAAACGCTGGTTGTCGTACAGTCACTCGACGATATTGCCAGCCTTGACCCTGCCGAAAGCAACGAACTCTCAAGCATTCAGACCATCCCTAGCCTTTACCAGCGTTTAGTTCAGGCTAACCGCGATAATCCGGCTAAGGTTGATCCCGTATTGGCTGAAAGCTGGCAAGGCGATGCGGCAACTAAAACGCTGACCATCAAGCTAAATCCTAATGCTAAGTTTTCCTCCGGTAATCCTGTACGCCCAGAAGATGTCATTTTCTCGTACACCCGAGCGGTTACGCTGAATAAGTCACCGGCTTTCATCCTGAACGTATTGGGCTGGGAAGCGGACAATGTAGCCAGTCATCTGAAAAAAGTGGATGACCATACGCTACAACTGACGTGGACTGCCAACGTTAGCCCTGACGTTGCACTGAATATTTTATCCACGCCCATTGCGTCAATCGTGGATGAAAAAACCGTCACACCCAATATTAAAAAAGGTGATTTAGGTAATGAATGGCTGAAAATGCACTCAGCCGGTAGCGGCCCCTTCAAAATGCGCGTTTATCAACCGCATCAGGCTATCGTGATGGATGCCAATCCGCTTTCTAACGATGCTCCGAAAATGGCCAACGTGATTATTAAGAATGTGCCAGACCCTGCTTCTCGCCGCCTGCTGATCCAGCAAGGCGATGCCGATATTGCGCGTGGTCTCGGAGCAGACCAAACATCCGCATTGCAAGGTAAAGCAGGCATCAACGTGATGAGTATCCCTTCTGCCGAGCAGAACTACCTCGCCTTCAACGCGGGCAACAGCGCCAACCCGCTGCTGGCGAATCCCGCACTTTGGGAAGCTGCGCGTTATCTGGTCGATTACCAAGGCATTACCCAAGACCTGTTAAAAGGCCAATATTTCATCCATCAAAGTTTCCTGCCCGTTGGCTTCAAGGGCGCGCTAGAAAATAATCCGTTTAACTTTGATCCCGCTAAAGCCAAAGCGATTTTAGATAAAGCCGGTATCAAAAATGCCTCATTCACGCTGGATGTGGAAAACAAAGCGCCGTTTATCACCATCGCGCAGTCTATTCAGGCAAGCTTTGCTCAAGGCGGTGTAAAAGTCGATCTTCTGCCAGCCGCAGGTAGCCAAGTTTATGCACGCGTGCGCGCTCGCCAACATCAGGCGGCTATCCGTATGTGGTTACCTGATTATTTTGATGCTCATTCCAACGCCAGCGCCTTTGCTTACAACGATGACAAAGGCAGCACCGTAGCCTGGTTGAACGGGTGGAAAATTCCCCAGCTAAGCCAGCAGACGCTTGCCGCCGTCGCTGAAGCCGATAGCGCTAAACGCCTGGATATGTACAGCAAAATGCAGCAGGAAATACAGCGCAACTCGCCGTATGTGTTTATCGATCAGGCGAAAACACAGGTCGTGCTGCGCGATAATGTCAAAGGCTATCAGCAGGGCCTGAACGCCGATATGGTTTACTACGATCGCGTAACCAAATAATTCATCCGCTATTTTTATTCATCAGGCGGAGAACTTATGGCTGCTGATTTCACGCCGGAAAATCGTTTCCGGCGTCATTTACAGACCCTGCTACAGGGTCTGGTTACGCTCGCCCTCACCTTACTAGGGCTACTGTTAATCACTTTCTTGCTATCTGCACTGTCTCCGGTAGATCGCGTGTTACAAATCGTCGGCGATCACGCCAGCGTGTCTACCTACAATCAAGTGCGTCACCAACTCGGATTGGATCAACCCTTAGCCGTGCAGTTCTGGCACTACCTATTACAACTGGCTCATGGCGATCTTGGTACGGCAAGTGCGACCGGTCAGCCCGTTCTACAAGATCTGCTGACGGTCTTTCCTGCAACCCTTGAACTGGCAACCTTAGCATTAATCATCGGCGCTTCTCTGGGGGTGTTCTTCGGCGTACTTTGCGCACGCTATGCGAGAACCCGTTGGGATATCGCCATTCGCACCCTAACCCTGCTAGGCAACTCGGTACCGATATTCTGGCTTGGGCTGCTAATGCTGCTGCTGTTTTATGCTCGATTGCAGTGGAGTGCAGGCCCCGGACGGTTAGATGACATCTACCAATACAGCGTGGAAGCCAAAACTGGTTTTGTGCTCATAGACACACTGCTGTCTGGCGACACCGGCGCATTGCTCAATGCGATTAACCATCTGACGCTGCCAACGCTGTTGCTCGCATACTTTTCTATGGCCAGTATTACCCGCCTCACTCGCTCAGCCTGTTTGGGCGAAATGAACAAAGAGTACGTAACGCTGGCGCGAGCCAAAGGTGCCAGCGAGGCGGCTATTCTCCTTCGTCATGTTTTACCTAACATCCGTGGCACGCTGTTTACCGTTATCGCGCTGGCCTACACCAGCATGCTGGAAGGGGCGGTACTAACAGAAACCGTATTTTCATGGCCGGGCATCGGGCGCTATCTCACTACCGCGTTGTTTGCTGGCGATACCACCGCGGTCATGGGCGGTACTTTAGTTATTGGCATCTGTTTTGTGCTGATTAATAACCTGACGGATCTGCTGGTACGTCTTACCGATCCAAGGGTGCATTGATGAATCTATTACGCAAAATCACGCGCTCTCCGGCAGCATGCTGCGGAAGTGTGTTAATTCTCCTCCTGATAGCAATCGCTATTTTCGCTCCGTGGCTGGCAGGACAAGATCCAAACTGGCAGAACGCCGCCTCTCGTCTGCTGCCTCCAGAGTCAGGGCACTGGCTTGGCACTGATGCTTATGGCCGAGATATGCTGGCACGGATGATTTACGGTACTCGCCCCATGCTGGGAATGGTGTTACTGGTGACCGCTATCACGCTGCCGCTCGGGCTGCTGATCGGTATTTTATCGGGTTACTATGGTGGCTGGACTGAACGCATTCTGATGCGTTTTACCGACGTGGTGATGTCGATGCCGCGTTTAATTCTGGCCTTTGCCTTTGTGGCCATGCTCGGACCGGGGCTCATCAATGGCGCACTGGCACTGGCGATCACCACCTGGCCTGCCTATGCTCGTCAGGCACGTACTGAAATTCAACGCCTGAGAAACAGTGATTATCTGAGCGCCGCCGAAATGCTGGGCATTCGGGGTTTAAGGCTAATGTGGGGGCATATTTTACCACTTTGCCTCCCTTCAGCGATTGTGCGCCTCGCGCTCGATCTGGCGGGGATTATTCTCGCCGCAGCGGGTCTTGGATTCCTTGGCTTGGGCGCTCGCCCTCCGATGGCTGAATGGGGCGCGATGATTGCCGACGGCATGCAGGTGATATTTGACCAATGGTGGATCGCCACCATTCCGGGAGCCGCAATCCTCATCAGTAGTCTGGCATTTAATCTGTTGGGCGACGGCCTGCGCGATATTTTGGAGCCCGAACATGACTGATCGTTCAAGAAATAGCGAACCGCTATTGGAAGCCGCTGATTTGTGCGTAAGCTTTGGCCGTTCTCAGGTCGTGAATCATATGAATTTATCACTGGGCCAAGAACGTTTGGCGCTGGTAGGAGAATCAGGCTCAGGCAAGTCCATGACCGCACGCGCGCTCATGGGGCTGATTCGTCAACCGGGTACAGTGAGCGCCAAAGCGCTGCGGTTCGAACAACAAAATTTACTGGCGCTCAGCGCAAAGCAATGGTCATCGCTGCGCGGCAACCAGATTGCTATGGTGTTGCAAGATCCACGCTACGCGCTCAATCCTGTGCTCACTATCCACCAGCAGATAGAGGAAGCCCTATCCCTACATCAGCGGCTATCGCGTGCCCAGCGCCATGAGCGAGTGCAACACATGGCCGAATCAGTCGGCCTTCCTCTTGCCAGCTTGAAGCGATATCCCGGAGAACTGTCAGGCGGTATGGGGCAACGCGCCATGATCGCGATTGCGCTCATCAATGATCCACACGTGTTGATTGCCGATGAGCCCACCTCGGCGTTGGATGCACGTCTGCGCCACCAAATTTTGGCATTGTTAGTTGAACAATGTGAACAGCGACGCATGGGATTATTGCTCATTAGCCACGATCTGCCTCTGGTGGCTGAGCACTGTGAGCGCGTGATGGTGATGTATCAAGGGCGACAGGTTGATGAACTGCGCGCCGCTGAACTACCACAGGCAACGCATCCTTATACGCGTACGCTGTGGACCTGCCAACCTAACGCGCACACCTACGGCACAACGCTACCGGTGCTCGATCGTTCGCTGTCTTTCGGGGGCAAAGCATATGTCGCTGATTAACATTCAAGATTTACGAGTCAGCTTTTCCGATGGAAAGCAGTATAAACACGTCGTGCAGTCAGCCCATTTTCACGTTAATCAGGGCGAAACGTTTAGTTTAATCGGCGCTTCCGGCTGCGGTAAATCCACGATTTTACGCGTCATTGCCGGTCTACAGCGTGAATGGCAAGGCGAAGTCACCCTGCTTAACCAAACGATTCGGCCACAAAAACGTTTCACCGGAGAACTCCGCCGGAACGTGCAAATGGTATTTCAAGATCCCTATGCATCGCTACATCCACAGCATCAAATCTTCCGCTCACTGGCTGAGCCGTTAAAGATCCACCAAGAGCCTGATGTGGAACGGCGGGTGACGCAAGCGCTCCAACAGGTGGGTCTTCCGGCCGATGCGGCACAGCGTTTCCCATATCAGATATCAGGCGGCCAGCGCCAGCGTGTAGCCATAGCACGTGCGCTGTTGCTGCGCCCCAAAATCCTGTTACTGGATGAGCCCACTTCAGCACTTGATATGTCGGTTCAAGCAGAAATTCTTAATCTACTTAACGATCTTAAGCAGCAATATGACATGACCTATCTTCTGGTCAGCCATGATGCTGACGTCATCGCCCATATGTCAGAGCGAGCGGCGCTGATGAAAGAGGGAAAAATCGTTCGAGAATTCGATAGAGCAGCGCTAATGCACGGCGATCACCGTTTCGACTAAAGCAAAAAAGAAAAGCCCCCGAGCTTATGAAAGATCGGGGGCTAGAGTTTCGTCTATCTATAACCGTTCATCGACAGTCTGAACGTTGAAAATCGCTATCAGCGACGGTTACCGAAGATACGCAGCAGCATCAGGAACAGGTTGATGAAGTCCAGATACAGGGTCAACGCACCTAAAATAGAATATTTGCGGAAATTATCTTTATCATCTGGAGATAGCTGCTCTCCCATCGCCTTCAGCTTCTGGGTGTCATAGGCAGTTAGGCCAACAAAGATAATCACGCCTGCGTAGGTAATAACCCACGTCAATGCAGGGCTTTTCAGCCAAATATTCACCAGCGACGCCAGAATAATACCGATCAGCCCCATAAACATCATGGAGCCAATACCGCTAAGGTCGCGTTTGGTGGTGTAACCGTAAAGACTCATCGCACCGAACATACCTGCCGTCACCACGAAAGTACTCGCGATAGACGAATATGTATACACGATAAAAATACTCGCCAGCGTTAATCCCGTTAGCGCAGAGTACAGCATAAACAATGATGTCGCGGCAGCGGCGCTCAGCTTATGCACCATACCAGACAACACAAACACAAGGCCCAACTGGACGATGACCAAACCGAAAAAGGTAATTTTGCTGGAAAAAATGAAATTCAGCACGGCTGGGGTATGTGCGGCATACCATGCCACGATAGACGTTAACAATAAACCACAGGTCATCCAGCCATATACTTGCGCCATATATGTCTGAAGACCGGTATTTGCGCGCTCAACGATCGAGCCATTATCTCGAGGATATCGATCCATGAAGATCACCTTTATCTAGGAATAACAACATTGTCTGGATTGATAAAGCAACCAGACCGTTCTCCTAATAAGCCTACCACAGAACCGGTTTTTTGCTGCCTATGTAGTGTGCGGATATATTTCAAGTTTAGGTAATATTGACTTGCCAAACCTAGCATCCACCGTACTCAATGCGTACGGTGGAGAGCTCACCGCAATTTGAGTACTTAGACCTTAGCCCAGCGCTTAGCGACGCTCGCAACCCGTTCGCCAAACTTACGCGCCGTTTCCAGATCACCCGGTAGCGGAGCTTCGTCTGGAGAAGCGTCTGAAGGCGAAACCGTCATCAATCCTGAGAACCCAGCAATGTAGTTCACATCGTTGCGGTTAGCGGTTTTGGTATTGGTAGGCAGCATCCCCATCCCTACCCACACGCCGCCATGCTGCTGGGAAAGATGGAACATGTAGTCCAGCGTTCCTAGCTTATCGCCGTTCATGCTGGCCGAGTTGGTGAAACCCGCAAAAACTTTGTCCTTCCACTCCTGACTAAACCAAGGTTTCGAAGAAGCATCAGCAAATTTCTTAAACTGCCAAGATGGCCCGCCCATATAGGTTGGGCTACCAAAAATGATTCCGTCTGCTTTCGCCAGCAAATGCCAGCCACCTTCAGGTAGATTACCTTCACTATCAATCGGTAATACGTCGACGGTTACACCTTCAACATTCTTGACTCCCGCTGCTACGGCCTCGGCGGCTTTGGCGGTATGACCATATCCACTATGAAAAACCACGGCTAATGCTGTCATTTGAAATAACTCCTCACGCGTTGGTTAATTAGTTATATGCCTGAAGTATTTATACGTTCAGAAAAACGCTGCGTCTAGCACAATGGCGGTTTATCGAATCTAGTGCAAACGTCCATGAGGTATCGGGTTACGGGCTGAGGGGACGCCGAAAATCCGTGGTATCAGGCAATAACGCGACCGTTCGTAGATGTCTATTGCAGATAAACCATATTTCATCTCGGTCGTTGGACAAAATATAATAGGCATCTGATGATTCCGAGGGATTAAATACGCCTAATGCACGGTAGGATACCCCTTCACTGAAGCCGCTACAGAGCGGTAAAGGCCGTGGCCCGTTTTCGAGCTCTTCAACCCGCAGATAAAGCCCTTGTTCAAACCAAATCAAAGTGACTCCTTAGCTCAGCGAGAATTAATGAATGTTTGCGAAAAAAACATCGCACTGAATTCAGTATAGTGAAAACTGGCTCGGTAGGATTTTTAAGATGTCGGATGCAACGGTGAAAAGCGGGTGGGACGTAGAAAGTGATTATTGCTCTAAGCAAGAATATCTAAGCAGGGATACATTACGAAGAATTAACCCTTTTCTCTGCCAGCTCATGGGTAAATTTAACCATCAACACCAGAGCTTAAAAGCCGAAAAAAGGGTTTCGCAGATTTACCAGCGTTTTGCCGCCTGATGGTCGCTGTCGCGCGCATCCACCCAGCGATCGCCCTGCTCGGTGGCTTCGCGTTTCCAGAATGGCGCACGAGTTTTGAGGTAGTCCATAATAAACTCAGCGGCTTCAAACGCCATACTACGGTGTGCGCTGGTCACGCCAACAAATACGATTTCATCTCCAGGATACATCGCGCCAACGCGGTGGATCAGCGAGATGCGCTGCAACGGCCAGCGTTCACGCGCTTCGGCCACGATTTCGCCGAGGGCTTTTTCAGTCATCCCAGGATAATGTTCCAGCGTTAACGCACTCACATTATCGCCCAGATTATGATTACGCACTTTGCCAGTGAAGGTGACCACTGCGCCATCGTCTTCACACTGTGATAGCCATTGGTATTCGTCACCAACGCTGAAGTTTTCTTGGCCAACGCGAATACGGGTGTTTTCCACGATCAACCTCCGGTTACCGGTGGGAAAAAGGCGACCTCATCTCCAGAGGATAAAGGATGTGAAAATTCCACCAGCGTTTGATTTACCGCCGCAAGCAGTTTGCCCGACTCCAGCGCCAGTGCCCATTTGTCACCGCGCTCTGCCAACGCCGTACGCAGCGCTTCAACGGTTGGATAAACTTCACAGCTCAACTCTTCGCTTCCCGTGAGTTCGCGTACCTGAGCAAAAAACAACACTTTAATCATGATGCGTCCGCCTTAAAATCACCTGATTTACCGCCGCTCTTTGCTAACAGACGAACAGGGCCGATGACCATATCTTTTTGCACCGCTTTACACATGTCATAGATAGTGAGCGCCGCCACTGAAGCCGCGGTGAGAGCTTCCATCTCAACGCCGGTTTTACCGGTTAAGCGGCAGCAGGACTCAATACGCACACGGTGGGTATCAACTTCCGCAAACAGTTGCACTTCAACTTTGGTCAGCAATAGTGGGTGACACAGCGGGATCAGCTCCCACGTGCGCTTTGCGGCTTGGATCCCTGCGATACGCGCGGTAGCGAAAACGTCGCCCTTGTGGTGTTTACCTTCAACAATCATCGCCAGCGTTTCGGGCTTCATTTCTACATAAGCTTCTGCGCGTGCTTCACGCACCGTTTCTGCCTTCGCAGAAACATCGACCATGTGGGCTTCACCGGCCGCATTGATATGGGTGAGTTGGCTCATAGTTTTCTTATAATTTATACAGTTAACGTGGTGTAAAGCGGAATTAGCCGCCGATGAAAGAGAGATTCTGCGTATGCCCGATGTTGCCGTCATGCAAGAAGTGCGTTTGCTTTTTGTGTCGCAAACCGCCTTGAATACGCAGCTTTAGTTCATCCAGATGCTCATCGCCAGCCAGCAAATCACGCAGCGGGATACCCGATTCACCGAACAGGCACAGATGCAGATTGCCAATGGCAGAGACGCGTAGGCGATTGCAGCTGGTGCAGAAGTCTTTTTCATAAGGCATGATAAGACCGACTTCGCCCAGATAGTCAGGGTGGCGAAAAACCTGTGCAGGTCCGTCGCTGCGGGCGCGTTCTTGACGCTGCCAGCCAAGCGCAAGCAGCTGATCGCGGATCACTTCACCTGAAACATGATGCTTACGGAATAAATCTCCGCCGTCACCGGTTTCCATCAGCTCAATGAAGCGCATTTGAATGGGGCGTGTTTTAATCCAGTTGAGAAAACCGTTCAGGCTGCGATCGTTAACATCACGCATCAGTACCGTATTCACTTTTACTTTCTCAAAACCGGCGTCAAACGCGGCGTCAATTCCCTGCATCACCTGCTTCAGTTTATCTTCACCGGTGATCGCGTGAAATTGGCGGGCATCGAGACTATCAACGCTAACGTTAACCGCCGTTAGACCCGCCTCTCGCCAGCTCGCAATGTCCCGCGCCATACGGTAGCCGTTAGTGGTCACCGCCAATGTTCTGATGGACTGATTTTCACGTACCGCAGAAATGATATCGACAAAGTCACGACGTAAAGAGGGTTCGCCACCGGTTAGACGCACTTTCTCAGTGCCCAGTTCGGCGAACGCGCGGCTGACGCGACGGATCTCGTCAAGAGATAAGAAGCTTTTGTTGGCATGGCCATTCGGCTTGTAGCCGTCTGGCAGACAGTACGTGCAACGAAAATTGCACACGTCTGTGATTGAAAGTCGCAAGTAATAAAACTTACGCTCAAATGCGTCAGTCAGTTGGAGCATTGTTAACACCTTTCCAATATCGGGAGGCACAGGCATTTCTACCTTGTACCCTGGTGGCTTATAGCCACGGCCCTGACGCCATATTTTTGAAAACATCCAGTTTTCGGAAAACTTAGGCAACAGGGCTAGGAGTTCAGACGCCATGAGAGCAGATCGTACTCACATCACATCTCTGAAATAGCTATGTAATCTTAGGCAATTCTAGCGTTAATCCTCACGCTTACCAAACACATCACGTTGTATAATTTTATATATAACGCTTTTATGTCAGTAACTTACGTGAAGAATACACTAGTTAACGTCCTACTATACTTGATATAAATCACGCAAATAAGTCAGGGTTTCGCCTTTTTAAGGCTGATCCGGTACTTTATCCCCAGTTTATTTTCATTTTGTAGGATTTTTATGCGAAACCGTGCTTTAGCCGATCTTGATAAGGTCGTCGCGTTAGGAGGCGGACACGGACTTGGCCGCGTGATGTCGGCTCTGTCTCCGCTTGGGTCACGCTTAACGGGGATTGTCACCACCACGGATAACGGTGGCTCAACGGGACGCATTCGACGCTCTGAAGGCGGTATCGCATGGGGAGACATGCGTAACTGTTTGAATCAGCTGATTACCGAGCCTAGCGTGGCTTCGGCCATGTTTGAATATCGTTTTAACGGTAACGGTGAATTAGCTGGGCATAACCTCGGAAATTTGATGTTAAAGGCGTTAGACCATCTGAGCGTGCGCCCGTTGGAGGCAATAAACCTGATCCGTAGCTTACTGAAAGTCGATGCCTCGCTCATTCCCATGTCTGAACAGCCGGTCGATCTCAACGCTATCGACAACGACGGTCATATTATTTATGGCGAAGTGAATATCGATCAGCTCAAAGAGATGCCCGCGCAGTTGATGCTCGAACCGCAGGTGCAGGCAACGCGCGAGGCCGTTGAAGCGATAGAAAAAGCCGATCTCATCCTCATTGGCCCCGGCAGTTTCTTAACTAGCCTGATGCCATTACTGTTACTGGACGATTTAACTCAAGCCCTACGCCGTACCCGCGCACATATGATTTATATCGGTAATCTGGGCAAAGAGCTCAGCGTCGCGGCGGCAGCGTTAACCCTGCCAGATAAGTTAAAAATTATGGAAGATGCCATTGGCGGGCACGCCATAGATGCCGTCGTCGTTGGCCCAAAAGTCAACGTCAGCGGAATGCAAAATCGCGTCGTCGTACAGGAAACGCTTGAGGCTAGCGATATCCCCTACCGCCACGATCGTGATCTCTTGCGCATGGCGATTGAGAAAGCGTTACAGCAGTTGAGTTAGTTTTATCGTTTGGGAATTCAACTAAAGCTCCCTACGACAGGGAGCCTTTATATGATTTAGAGTAATGATTGACTGTTCACGTTATAACATTAAACCGCGTGATATACGGCTGATAATACTGCCCTCAGGTTGTTCATCGTGATCTTGCAAATCTAGCGCATCCAAATCACCGTCGATCCACGTGTTTTTGGCCACATAGCGCGCATAGCGAACCTTTGCCCAAGGATATGCAAGCCAACAGGTGCACACTGATATCAGCAAATTACTCAATGTTTGCCACAAACACCCTGTAAACGTAAGCGTAGAGCGAAATGAAACGCGGTCTTGAAGCGTCGTCGACGAAAAGACATATTTGCGTAGAGCCACAATGGAATATATTGAACTAACTAATATACCAAGGATAAATAGCCCATAGCACATGGCTATTTGTGATATTAAATCACTGATATCCTCTGCTTGTGTAGAAATTTCGCCAGAGGCTAGCTGATGAAACAGTGGCGTTATAATCTTAATACACAATAATAGGAAGGGTAGAAGTATCAACATAGAAACACTAGATATCTGGAGACATTTCATCACACAAATATTTGTTGAGAAATAGTGCTTTCCAAAACTGACATTATTATACAGTAACTTAATTTGTAAATAATATGCCATTCCGTGTATTATACTTAATCCTATAATATAGAGAGTGACACTAATCCCAACCACGTATGCAGAATCTCTCAGCAAAAAGCATGAACATACAATAATAAACACCAGCACAAGTAACATTAATAACGGGCAACCTAGTATTGCCCACCATCCTTTTAATCCCGCGCATTTAAAATTAAAGCGCACACCGTTTAGCTCTGTCATCATGGCCTGAAAACGGAGTCCATGCATAACAACATAAGGGAAAAACAGGATGAAAACGGCAAGCATACAACCCAAGGTAACATTCGATTGTGCCCGAGCCGCCATAATCCAGCCAATGTATAAAGCAATCAGGCACAGCCAACTAAAAAATATCGAGCCACCGCTAGCATGATAAGAAAAACGAGAGCCTGAAATCTCGGTGTTAGCATAAAAATAACGCTTAGTCCGCACCAGAGCCCAAGCGCCATAAATCCCGCAAGTGATCGTCGTCAATAGAAAATTTACGATGAATATTTTAAAATATTCCTTCGCTGTTCCATGAAAAATAACGCACACACTTTTATTTACTGGGTTTATTTCATCATCCTCTGACATAACCATCCTTAATTGAATTTTCATTTATTTTACATAAAATAGCCCGAACATCAGAAAAACCTGATATTAAAATTAGTTAAGCATAAAAACGCAGACAACTCCAAACAATTGTCAGTTTAGCGGAGTTAATTTAAAATTAAGAACATGCCAATATTAATCTAAAAAAATAGATTTAGTTTATGATTAAAAGAATGCCCTGCATCTATAAACAGGGCATCAACATTATTCTATTTACTATTTAACTTACAGCAATTCTTCAGGCTTTAACCACTCGTAGTTGCCATAAGGTGACTCGTCATTCAGCCAACGACGCAGCATATCTAAAGCCAACATGGCGGTCATTTCTTGACGGATCTTCTGGCTGTGGCGTTGTGAGCTGTATGCCATCGTTTGACCGAAGGTTTTCTGTTGTGAATGCAGAACCACGCTGATGCGGTCGTCTTGTAACTCACCGATGGCAATCGTTAAGTCAGCTCCGCTATGGGTGGCTAAGATACGGGCGCGTGCAGCCACCTCTTTCAAAGTGCTATTGCCCATATGCTCTGGCAGTTCGCTGTTTGCCAGTGGAGCATCAACGGAACGCAACTGCCAGCTTAATAAACCCGCGGTAAACTGCTCGCTCAGCGCCAAACGTAGGCCCTTTTCCCGCAGTCCTAAGGCGACATCATGCGGTAGCCCTGCGGTGCCTTCAAATATGCAGTTTTCCCCTGCCACGGCACGCACGTGCTGCCAGACTTTCAGCATCTCTTCACGCTGGGAAGATGGCCCAGTGAGTTTCAGCTCAATGATTGGCATAGAAGAACGATAACCCAGCGTGGTATTGGGCGGCAGAGGCAAGGAGTCCAGTTGCTGCGCCAAACCGCTTTCTGAACGACCAAACGTGGTGAGGCGTAAACACAGCGGTGATTCCGTCTGCGGGAAACGCTGGCGTAAGCGTGGCACGATTTGCTGTTCAACCATGACCTTAAATTCGGATGGAACGCCCGGCGTAAAGAAAATCCAGCAGTCATTGAGTTGAATACTGAAACCACAGGCGGTACCCACTGGGTTATCAATCATCTCGGCGCTGGCGGGGATCATTGCCTGTTTCCGATTACTCTCCGACATAGGCCGCCCGCGTGAAGCGAAATACGCCTCCATGCGCGCAATCCATTCAGGATGCACCACCAACGACTCACCAAGAGCCTCAGCCGCGGCCTGAGCGCTAAGATCGTCACTGGTTGGCCCTAGCCCGCCGTTGACGATCAAAACATCCGCATACTGGCTTCGTAGCTGTAACGTGGACACTAAATCTTCCAGTGAGTCACCCACGGTGCTACGAGAACGCATCGGGACGCCTTGCTGAAAAAGATAATCCGCCAGCCATGCGGAATTGGTATCAACGATCTGACCATGCAGAACTTCGTCACCCGTACAGAGCATTTCTAGACGTAACATCCGCCTCTCCTGAAAAATTTCGTCAATAAGACACATGACCACTTTAGAAACAGCGTTCTAACAACACAATGCTTAATTGCGATAATTTAATATCTCATTGGGTGTAATTTATTATTTACACTCAATGTAACGCCAGTTTGACGAGAATAAACTTTTCACTTACCCTGCAGGGCATAAATAGTATTGGATCGTTTTAATGCAGAGGAAAGCGTGAAGAATCGCACTCTTGGCAGTATTTTCATCGTCGCAGGCACCACGATTGGAGCGGGAATGCTGGCGATGCCGCTCGCCGCCGCTGGCGTAGGCTTTGGTACCACTTTTATCATGTTGGTGACCCTATGGGCGCTGATGTGCTACACAGCGCTGCTTTTGGTTGAAGTTTATCAGCACCAGTCTGCAGATACCGGGCTGGGTACTTTAGCTAAGCATTATCTTGGGCTCTCTGGGCAATGGCTGACCGGCGCTAGCATGCTATTTTTGATGTACGCACTCACCGCCGCCTACATTAGCGGAGCCGGTGAACTGCTCGCCTCCAGCCTGAGCCAATGGCTATCATTAGAAATTAAGCCAACCGCTGGGGTACTCCTATTTACTCTGATTGCGGGCGGCATTGTGTGCATCGGCACTCACTCGGTAGATATGTTTAACCGTGTGCTGTTTAGCGCCAAAATCGTCTTGCTGATCATCATGCTTACTCTGATGATGCCGCATATTCATCAAGCCAACCTGCTGACGATGCCACTGGAAAAAGGACTGGCGCTATCAGCTATTCCTGTGATTTTCACCTCTTTTGGCTTCCACGGCAGCGTGCCGAGCATTGTTAGCTACATGAATGGCAATCTGCGCAAACTGCGCTGGGTGTTTATCATCGGCAGCGCCATTCCGTTAATCGCCTATATTTTCTGGCAATTGGCCACGCTCGGGTCTATTAGCTCATCCACCTTTGTTGGCATTCTCGCCGCTCAATCCGGTCTAAACGGCCTGCTGCAGGCTGTGCGCGAAGTTGTCGCTACGCCACACGTGGAACTCGCCGTTCATCTGTTTGCCGATTTAGCGTTAGCCACCTCTTTCCTTGGCGTCGCACTGGGGTTATTTGACTATTTGGCAGACCTGTTCCAGCGTAGTAATAAAGCGTCTGGACGCGCGCAGACAGGCTTAATGACCTTCCTCCCCCCGCTGGCTTTTGCGCTGTTTTATCCGCAGGGCTTTGTCATGGCACTCGGCTATGCGGCCGTTGCGTTGGCGGTTCTGGCACTGCTAATCCCATCAATGTTGGTGTGGCAAACACGTAAACATCATCCACAAGCAGGATATCGTGTGATGGGTGGCAAGCCATTGTTGGTGCTGGTATTTGCTTGTGGCGTCGCGGTGATTGCCATCCAACTGTCAATTGCTTCAGGGCTCTTGCCAGCTGTAGGTTAAATTTGATAGGTTAAAAACATGAATAGCACAATCCGAACTTCTCACGTTGCCCGTTGGTGGCGCTGCATCTAGCGGCGGCACAGGATTTTGTTGGTTCAAACATATCTTATACAAGCCGCCGGAGGGCGGCTTGTTTGCATTTGAAGGCGTGCTCCGGCAAATTTTTTTAGGAGCATTACATGATCAATTCCACCGATTCACACACTATCCTCACCGGCGATCGTCCTACGGGTCCATTGCACCTCGGCCATTATGTCGGCTCCCTACGTCAGCGGGTTACATTGCAAGATCGTTACCCGCAGTATGTGCTCATTGCCGACCTGCAAGGCCTTACCGATAACGGCAGTAACCCACAGAAAATTTCCCACAATATTTTCGAAGTGATGGCTGATTATCTGGCGGTGGGGATCGACCCAGCAAAAACCACGATTTGTTTGCAGTCTGCCCTTCCCGCGTTGGCCGAACTCACTATGCTGTATATGAATATCGTCACCGTAGCTCGCGTGGAGCGCAATCCTACGGTGAAAGCCGAAATCGCACAGAAAGGCTTCTCGCGTAGTCTACCAACCGGTTTTCTGGTTTATCCTATCAGTCAGGCCGCAGATATCACCGCGTTTAAAGCCGACAGAGTACCGGTGGGTGACGACCAGTTACCGATGCTCGAGCAAACCAATGAAATTGTGCACAAGATGAATAGCCTGCTGCCTAATCCTGTGTTGGTTCCTTGCCAAGCCATGCTCAGCAGCGTCAGCCGCCTGCCGGGAATTGATGGTAACGCTAAAATGTCTAAATCCTTGGGTAACACACTGACGCTTTCCGCCAGTGAGGACGACATCAGCAAAGCCGTTCATGCCATGTATACCGATCCCAATCATCTGCGCGTTAGCGATCCTGGTCAGGTCGAAGGGAATGTCGTATTTACCTATCTAGACGCATTCCACTCAGATCAAGCACAGGTAGCCGCATTGAAAGAGCACTACCAGCGCGGCGGTTTGGGCGATCGTCAGTGCAAGCAGGAGCTGGAGGCGTGTTTGCAAGCATTACTCTCTCCTATCCGTGAACGGCGCCAGCAGTTCAGCGCGGATAAAGCGGCACTCATGGACATCTTGCAGGCAGGAACGGAAAAAGCGCGCGAAGTGACCCAGCAAACGCTGAGCGAAGTAAAACGTGGTTTGGGATTGCCTGTCATGTTTTGAGATAAAATAAAAGCGCCGAATAACACGCGGCGCTTTTAAAGATTCTGGTTTCGAGTGGTTTAGAAACCGATACCGGCGCCCACATACGCACCGTCGGCCACGACGTTATCGCGGTTACCGTCTTTACCACTGATTTCAATATAGCGGTAACCGACATCAATGGTGACTGGACGAATGACGTTCCAGCGCATGCCAGCGCTCGCTTCTTTGTAGTTATTAATGCCGCTAGACAGCGACTCTGGAGAATAATACCCCTCGCCATACAGCGTGAAATGACGCGTAATTGGCCACTGAACGCCACCACCCGCCGCAACAGCATAATCATCGCCGCCGTCTTTTTGTGGGTTCAAATACAGTGCTTTGCCGCCCGCAGAAGCTAAGAATGGGCCTAAGGGAAGGTTAACACCTAGACCTAAACCAGCCACATCGCCATCGCTGTCGTTATGCGCCCAATCCAATGTGGAATACAAGCCTGCAGAGTCGGTCCCAAAACCAGCTTCAACGTTGGTGTAGTGTTCGCCTACTTGCCCATGCACAGTAATAGCATTTGCAGCTGAAGCAGAGAACAGAGCGGCACACGCGCAGCCCAAAACAATCTTTTTCATTATATGATTTTCCTTAAAAATAGTAGGCCGGATAGCCGGTTCCGGTGAGCGAGAGTTTAAACGAAACGTCAACAAGAACCAGCTAAAAAACCTCTATTATTTGTAAAAAAATTAACCAATTATGTGTCTGATAAGTTTTAGCGATATGGTTAATAATCCTTAACTATTTGCGTGAGATCAGTAAGAGGTCTACAAATATTGAATAGATTGGTTTGTGGAACAATTACGGAAAGCTGGTATTCACAGAGCAATCTTTTATATCAGCTACATATTTTGGATTTAGCTGAAGAGCAGTACCTCAAGTGATTGGCGTTACGCATTGATGCAGTAACCCGAAAAAACGACAGGTATCACCCGGTTGAAGCAATTCACTGACTCTTGATTAAGGAGAGACGTAATGAGCAAAAAAGGACTAACCACCGCCGCAGGCGCCCCCGTTGTAGATAATAACAACGTTATTACAGCAGGCCCACGCGGCCCCATGCTGTTACAAGACGTCTGGTTCCTTGAAAAACTTGCCCACTTTGACCGTGAAGTGATCCCAGAACGCCGTATGCACGCAAAAGGCTCTGGCGCACACGGTACGTTCACGGTTACTCACGACATCACCAAATACACCCGCGCTAAAATTTTCTCCGAGATCGGTAAGCAAACCCCCATGATGGTTCGCTTCTCGACCGTCGCCGGTGAGCGAGGCGCAGCCGATGCGGAGCGTGATATTCGTGGTTTTGCCATGAAGTTTTACACTGAAGAAGGCAACTGGGATCTGGTGGGTAACGATACGCCGGTCTTCTATCTGCGCGATCCGCTGAAGTTCCCTGACTTGAACCACGTTGTAAAGCGCGACCCACGTACTAACTTGCGTAACCCTGTATACAAATGGGACTTCTTCTCTCAACTGCCGGAAGCCTTCCACCAGTTGACCATTGATTTCAGCGACCGCGGTCTGCCTAAGTCATACCGTCATATGCATGGTTTTGGTAGCCACACCTTCAGTTTTATCAATGCCGATAACGAGCGCTTCTGGGTGAAATTCCACTTCCGTTGCCAGCAAGGCATTGAAAACCTGATGGACGATGAAGCAGAAGCGCTGGTTGGTAAAGATCGTGAAAGCTCTCAGCGCGATCTGTACGATGCCATCGAGCGTAAGGATTTCCCTCGCTGGAATCTGCAGGTGCAGATTATGCCAGAGAAAGAAGCGGCTCAAACGCCATACAACCCATTCGATCTGACCAAAGTTTGGCCACACAAAGATTACCCGCTGATCGATGTCGGCTTCTTTGAGCTAAACCGTAACCCAGACAACTACTTTGCTGAAGTTGAACAAGTGGCAATGAACCCAGCCAACGTCGTACCTGGCATCGGTTTCTCACCCGATAAAATGCTGCAAGGCCGCCTGTTCTCCTACGGTGATGCACATCGCTACCGTCTGGGTGTGAACCACCACCAGATCCCTGTCAACGCTCCGCAGTGCCCGTTCCATAACTATCACCGTGATGGCGCGATGCGCGTCGATGGTAACAGCGGTAACGGTGCAACCTACGAGCCAAACAGCTTTGGTGTATTCCAAGAGCAGCCTGATTTCAGCGAACCGCCATTAACCCTTGAAGGTGCGGCCGATCATTGGAATCATCGCGAAGACACCGACTACTACTCTCAGCCACGGGCGTTATTTAATCTGCTGAGTGAAGAAGAGCATCAGCGCATGTACACCCGCATCGCCGGTGAACTGTCTCAGGTACCTGAAGCCATTCAGAAACGAGCTCTGTGCCACTTTGCGCAGATCCACCCTGACTATGCTGCCGGTATCATGAAAGCCTTAGGTCAATAATCATTCCTATATAGAATGTAAAACAGGAGCCAAAAGGCTCCTGTTTTTTTGGTGATCTCACAAAGCAGACGCTTTAATAGTAAGTGATCGTCACGTTCGCTTTCGCTGTAATATCGCCGGTGAAATTGTTGGTGTTTGAATCCGTTATTTCCGGCGCAGTTTGGATAATTGCCGCTTGGAAATGCGCCGTATTTTTTCCTTTTACAGCGGCGCCAATGTTTTGTTTTACCCCCATTCTCACCGCTTTTCCTGCGCTGTCGAACAGTCCAACCGCAATGCCATCTAAGGTTTTTCCATCGGCTTCACTTTTCACGTTGAGCGTGTCTCTTCCTTGTAAGATTGCATGCGCATCTTCGAAAGTGAACTCCACGTTATTGGTATAAGCGCTGCAGGTGAAGTCCATGCCGAAACCGGTCAATGGCCCTTGCTGCGGATAAGTACCGCTGCTCGTCTTATTAATATTGCCTAAAGAGACGGATTGATGCTTAGTGTCTAAACTGCACGATGGCGCTGCCATAAATACCCCAGAACCCAAGGGAACATCGACCGTATTCACACCGGACAAACCATCGATAGTAAAAGTTAAATGAGCCCCTGGGGGGATAACTGCCTGTGACTGATATTGTATCCAACCAAATTTAATCAGTTCAGCTCGCATCGATTCAATAGCAAAATTATAATTACTATCATATTTATACAGCGTTTTGTCCGCATTATATTGCGCACCAAATTGAAATAGCGTGGTGTCTTCTTTGCCGTTAATCACTGGGTATTCCACTCCCAGATGCTTTCCTGCCGACATTGACGCAGGTGGATAGCTGTTTGCCAGTGACTCCGTGTTGTAGGACACCGCCTTAATATACATTTTTAACTTAATGCCATTATTGGTCGTCTGAGCTTCTCCCGTCCAATCAAGTGCCTTATCGTTGATAGCACTGAGGCTGAGAGTTATGTTGCCATCAAAGTTAGCAGGCGCCGTAAACTCTTGACCATCTGAGGAGCAGCTCAAACGCATATTTGGCAAAAACTGAGCATAGTCCAACGAAAGCACCACGGTGTAATCGGGCGTGTTCTCGTCTACCGCAATGGGGTTTTCCCTGGTGAATGGAGAAAATGGTGCCGCTCCCCCTGAATTGATATCACAATGTAAGCCAGCCCAGCTGTTGCCAGAAGAGAGGGAAAAAAGTAATAACGTTGCCATCACGGCTGTCATTCGAGAAGCGGTCGACCATCTACTCATGGATTAATGTCCGTTAAATGACGCGTTAAAATGATAAAGATTGATGCAATACCGGAGTCTCACCGCCAAAATCGTTGATGGTAGAGTAATTCAGCACACCCGATTTACCGGAAACGCCGGCGGGTACTGCGTAACGCATCTCACCTTTTGCGGGAACCATGGCATTTTTATCTACGACGGGAATAGACTTGCCACCTGTGGTAACCGAAAGCTCTGACAAACTGGCGTAATATTCAGTTGGATTATTTGCCACTATCCACTCTTTATCCCCTTCACGACGCACTTGCCATTGCAGTTTGTTCGGTGTATCCGCCGATTTTTCTGTCAACGTCGTTGGGCGGATAAATACTTTCAGTCGAGTACGCACGGCAATTTGCAACTGGTTGCCCTGTACCTTACTCACAGGGGGCACTTCTTGGATCCATAGCCAATAGACCGACTCACGATCCTGAGGGATTTTGCCCGGCACAATCACCATACGCAGCTTACCTTCACGTCCCGCACCAATTTTGAATAGCGGCGGAGTCAAAATAAGCGGCAAACCTTTATCATTACCGTTGAGATCTTCGATCCAAGACTGAACCAGATAATCTTGGGTCTTATCGTCATTCAAAATTTTGATCGACGTTTCTTTGTCGCTTTCTAACGCAACAACACGCGTAAGCGCGGGACGAACAGCCGCAGAGGCAACATTCGATAAGAGCAACATGCTCACCAGAACGGGTACTACAATTTTGGTCAATTTTTTCATAGCCATCTCAATTTAGTGACAAACCGCATTAATTTGTTGATACCAAGGAGCGGATGCATCTTTGGCAAGAGGTAAAACAAACTGACACTGACCATCATTTGGCAGAGTCACATGCAGAGTGGTATCCCCATCGGCCAATATGCCATTGAGATACAGCAGTCCATTATCAGCAACCATGCCGACCTGCTCCTTACCTTGCCACGCGGTAGCCCCGAATGGAGCCAGTTTGCCATCGGATAAAGACAACATAACTATAGCGCGGCGTCCTATTTTTGTTTGGAAACGGCGTACGACAACCGCTCCATGAGTAGGGATTACGTTATCCCCACCGTCTATCAACTCAACGTTATCCTCAGTGTGGCGCGTATCCAGCGACAAATTATTGTCGCGATAAGGCGAAATCGACGGCACAACGGCATGTCCCCAACGATCGGTGGACACCCCGGGCTGCCCTTCCACACTGATATTTTTCGCGCCCGGTGTTTCAATAATGGCAATGGTGTCCCCCAATTGCTGCGAAAGCACCACGCCATGGCGATAGGCCACAACCCCACCAGAAATACTGCCTGAGTACTGTCGACTATCTTGACTTGCGCTCGCGCTGGCGTTCATATTTGCCATGCTGTTACGGTAAGAAACCGATGCCGACGGCGAATAACCATCGCTGCTATGCTGAGCAGATAACGAATAATTCAGTGCACTATCAAGCTCCGTACCCGTAACCGTTGCCATCTGTGAGTTGCCTGAATGGTTACTGTTATTGGTGCTGAAAGAGAGATCACGGCTTCTTTTTTCACCCATATCCAGAGGTACGGAGAAACTGAGCGACAGTTGGCGGTCAGGGCTTTCAGAGCCATCGCCTGAATTCGCCTGATAGGTGTAATCCACATTCACGCTCACTGAACGAATATTGAAGCTATACCCCATTGTTACGGAGGTATCCTTCGCACTCGAGTCGTAATAACTATCGCGCTGTAGCGTCAAATACCCGCTGCCAAAATCCCCTAAACCTTGATTGATCGTGGCTTGTATTTCATTTTTGCGATGGTATTGCGAATCATCATCTCCCCAGCGCCAGTCGGCATACTCAGGAAAATCGACAAAATCTGGCGTCTGATAGCGATACCCCATCAGCTGTAATGAGGTATCCGTGTCATCAAAACGACGGGCATACAACACTCGTAGCGCACGACCGCTATCGCTTAAGTCTTTTTCCGACTGTGCATTATCGTCATCGTCGTTAACATTATTCTCAGTATCCGATTGATGCTTCTCAAATGCCCAATCCAGAGAGACACTGCCTAAAGCGCCAAGATTAAAGGCACCGCCCAGCGCCATCGATTGATACCCTTCACCAATCACCACAAGATCGCTCAGGGTTAATCTATCCCAACCATATTGCAGACTTCCCTGCGTCACTAAGGGATCGTAAGAGAGTCCGCTGTCGCGATAGCGCCCAGCGGTCAAGCTATAGCGCCAAGTGCCCGGACGCAGCATATTTGGCAACGACGTATAGGGCACGGTAAATTCCTGTTTACTGCCGTCGCTCTCTTCAACCGTGACATTTAAATCAGCGCCAATTTGACCGTTGGTTAAATCAGTGATGGCAAAACTGCCCGGAGCAACTGTTTTGCTATAGATAATATTTCCACGCTGGCGGATAACCACGCGCGCGTTGGAATGCGCCACGCCACGAATAATAGGAGCGTAGCTGAACATATCTGATGGCAACATCTGATCGTTGGTTTCTAATGTCATCCCGCGAACAGGCAGAATGCCTAATACATCGCTTGAAGTACTGGCATACACATCCCCAACGGTAAAACGGGAGACTAGCGCTGCAATATCTCGCTCCGCATAAGCACGGTCGTGATTCTGCTCCCAACCAATCTGAGATTTATTGAAAGTATCGAAGCTATAGAAGCGCCAGTTACCCAGATTTAATCCAGAATTCAGACTCAAATAGACCGTATTATCGCTGCCTGAATCAGCGTCCGAACCATGGTTTTCAGTATGATAGACGTAACCTGAATAGCTCATGCGTAAAGCATTGACACCGCTATCCCACAATGAAGGGTCAATCATTTCGCTTTGGCTGCTCACGTTCATTGCAGCCTGTGGCGCAATAATACTTAACTGCTGCATTGCCTCGTCATACTTTATTTTGGCATCGGGCCATTTAGCTAAAAAGTCGTAGCAAACTTCATTACCATTTTTAGCCAACTCATCTAAATGATGATCTAGGCCTATCTGGTGTAATAACCCTTGAGTCAAACACGGCGTAGCATTATCCCTGCCCTTTAGCAAAATAAATTCAATATTCGTTTTAAATAAGGTGCGATCGTTTAGAACAACATCAACTGATTTTGTACCGGCATCAACGTGGTCTGGGTTATAAAATTGTTGAGGTATTTGCTGAGAGTTTTGGCGTAAAAAATCAGCGTCAAATGCAGCACCCTCATTATTTTCAGCATGCAATGTAAAAGAAAAAAAAGCAGACACAAAGATGAGAGCTCTCATTAATAATGATAAATGATATCTAATCAAAGGAGGCCTGCTTGTTAAAAACAATATTCCACTATTAAACTAATACATTTTCAAAATCAGTTGTACGCGACATCGACAAATGCTTTAGCTTTCACATTACCTGGGGTGATGGTTTGAGGCGTCGTAGTGGATTTATACGCAACTTTAAATTTAAGCTCGGTATTACCCGTAGTTAACGCCTGTGCTTTAGACGGCGTACCGCCATTGATATCAATCACCGTTGTGCCATCATTTTCTAAAATAGCCACACCGACGCCAGTTGCCGCCCCGGTATCCATCGTATTTTTTAAAATTGAATTATCTGTCGCATCGGGAGTACCGCTAAATGTCACTTTAGCATTCTTAAACGTCGTGGTATCACATTCCCTCAGTTCAATGGTAAAATCTTTCATACCAGAGTAACCCCCTGCCGAAGTAAATGATAAAGGCGTGACGTTCGGCAATGTCATTGAAGCACTTCGAGTACCACCGCCATTAAAGCCGTCTAACAGACAAGAAGAGGCGGTAACCGTCCCCGTAAACGTAATATCTCCGTCAGAAGCAAAAGAAGATAAAGGTAAAACACTTAAAACAGCGAGTGCTAGCAATTTCACTTTCATAAAATGAATCCTTCCCTGCATTAAATTAAATGCAATTTAGAAATTAAATAAAACCATCTCAATTGATAGTCCTTCAGGAATTATTTTAATGTAATAAATACAAGAAGTGAATGCGAGCTACTTTATTTCATGTTTAAGCGCCTCTAACAAATAGAGGGGGAAGACAAATAAAACCTTTAAATTCAATACAATGGTTTTTCATGTAAAAACCAGAGAAGGAAACCGATGCCACCTATAATATTTATATATAAGTAAAGATATCAAAAAAAAAATAATCTAGATATTTTTTGAATAAAATGACGATCTTTTACCCTCAACCGCCATACTCCAAAAAGGCGGCTGAGATGCCAATAAAATATTAGTTTTGAGAAACAACCCAATTGAGCACAGCTTGGCGTGAAATTTTTATCCCACCGTTTTTTAGGCTTTCAGGCAAACGTAAGTAACGTACAGGCTGCTGAAAGCGAGCCAGTTTTCCCTGAACCCATGTGTTCAATACAGCGAAATCAAACTCTGCGAGTGGCTCAATGACGGCCACCGGACGCTGACCAAATTCGCGATCATCAACGGGCACCACAAAAACTTGCTGAACTTGGGGATGAGCTAGCAATACGCGTTCAACGTCCTCAGGCTGAATGCCTTCGCCGCCGCTAAAAAACAGATTATCCAATCGCCCAATGATCCTGAGCTCACCGTTTTGCATCTCCCCTCTGTCACGGGTATGAAACCAACCGTCGGGATCAGCCAGTGGAAACAGTTGTCCATCACGCCAATAGCCTGAGGCCATATTGTCGCCACGCAGCAGGATCTCATCGTCTTGCAATTTCATCTCACGCCCTGGCAACGGCAACCCTACGCCAGGCAACGCATCGGCACGTTTGGCACACACCGTCGATGCCATTTCGGTCAGACCATAGCCGCACCAACAGCGAATACCACGCTGTTCTGCCTGTTCGGTTAAATCAACAGGGATCATTGCGCCACCCAAAAGAACCTCTTTGAGCGTTAAGGTGGTTTCCGGCTGATGAAGCAAACGCCAAAGCTGCGTGGGTACCAGCGAGGCATGTGTACAGCCGCGCAGAGCATCATCCAGAGAACGCATATTGCGCACCACTAAGCAGGCACCCGCCAACAGCCAACGCCAAACAATGCCCTGCCCTGAGACATGAAACAGCGGCAGGGAAAGCAGCCAGCTATCTTGCGGCCCCAGCGGCATCAGTGATAACACGCCCTTCGCGCTGGAAAGATGTGCATTGAAACTGTGCGCAGCCGCTTTAGGCATTCCCGTTGAACCAGAAGTTAGCGTCAGAGTCGCCAAGCGCTGCGAATGCCATTGCGGCAGAGCGCGTATTGGCGAAACGACATCACTCGGCGTCACCGCCAGCGTTTTGATCGGTGAAGGCCAACAAAAATCAGCCTCAGGGCTATAACCGTAACCCACATTGAGGCTCGGTAATAATTCGGCGAGCAGCGTATCAGGCAACTGCGGATTGAGTGGTAAGACGCGCGCGCCGCATTGCAAAACAGCTAAATAGGCGAATAGCAGCTCAGCGCTATTTTTTCCCCGTACCGCCACTATCGCATCGGGTACAACACCTTGCAGGATAAACGAAGCCGCTAACTGGCTGATTTTTTCATTCAATGCCAGCCAACTCATTGGCGTTTCATTTAACAATAAGGCGGTGCTATCAGGTCGTTGACTGGCCCAATGCTGCCAAGGCCAGTCGCTAAACACAGGATAAATCGGTGCTGTCATACTAGGAACGCCATACCACATCTAACGAAGCCACATCCTGTAATGGCAGGTTGTTTTCCGGCCATGGACGAATGAGCTGTGCCTGCATCAAATCGAGCGTATCTAAGCCTGGAACGGTATCCGGAGTCAGCCACGCAGCGACCCGTGCGAGCTGAGTCAAACCTAGGCTAGATTCAATGCTGGAGCTAATCACCGCCTCTAATCCAACCTGATGCGCTTCGGTAATCAACTGCTGACAACGCTGCAAACTGCCGGTTAACGTCGGCTTGATAACAATGGCTGCAACGCCCTCTTCCGCTTCAACACGGAAATCCGGCTCACGTACACTCTCATCCCATGCGATAGCAATACCCGTTGTACGCGCAAAATCTCGTGATTCATCGCGGGTTTTACACGGTTCTTCAAGAAACGCGATACGATTGCGCCACTCAGGATTGACGTATTTAGCAAAGCCATCCGCCTTGGCGCGCGTCCAGCTGCGGTTAGCATCTAAACGCAGTTTGAGATCGGGCAAAGCCTCGAGCAGCACGTTAACCACCATGCCATCCCGCACCGCTTCGTATAACCCGACTTTCACCTTAGCGACTTTCTCGCCCGGTATCGCCTGCAGCACGGCAAACAGCTCATCAGGATCACCTGAGCACAACGGCGCTTTGCGATAATCCGCCTGCGTCGGCAGTTCGCCCGAGAGCTCGGCCAGCGCACAGCTCAGGCCGAAAGCCACCGAAGGCAGCGCATTTTCACTTAGCGGGTGACCTGCTAGCCATTGTTGCAAATCTGTCAGAGCAGCTTCCTGAGCCTGCTCCAAGGTTTCGTGACTAAATTCAGGCAAAGGGGCGATTTCCCCCCAGCCTTCATGTTCACCCTCGCGCAGGCACACTATCAACCCGTCACGAGTTTTTAGCCGCTGGTTGCGCAGAATGACGCCTGCATCCATGGGCAGGCTGTAACGGTAAAGTGTGACCTGTCGCATTATGGGTTACGCTTGAATTTAGAGAAATCGGGTTCACGTTTTTCGTTAAACGCGTTGCGTCCTTCCTGACCTTCATCAGTCATATAGAACAGCATGGTGGCGTTACCGGCAAGCTCTTGCAGTCCTGCTTGACCATCGCAGTCTGCATTCAATGCGGCTTTCAGACAACGCAGCGCCATTGGGCTGTTGCGCAGCATTTCACGGCACCAACGCACGGTTTCTTTTTCCAAATCGGCCAATGGCACCACGGTGTTAACCAAGCCCATATCCAATGCTTCTTGCGCATTGTACTGGCGGCACAGGAACCAGATTTCACGCGCTTTCTTCTGACCGACGATGCGCGCCATATAAGATGCGCCCCAACCGCCATCGAAGGAACCGACTTTTGGCCCAGTTTGACCGAAGATCGCGTTATCTGCCGCGATGGTCAGGTCACACATCATATGCAACACATGGCCACCACCGATGGAATAACCGGCCACTGCCGCTACGACGGGCTTCGGACAGGTACGGATTTGGCGCTGGAAATCCAGCACGTTCAGGTGATGAGTACCGCTCGCATCTTTATAGCCGCCGTAGTCCCCACGAACCTTCTGATCGCCGCCGGAGCAGAAAGCTTTCTCGCCAGCACCGGTCAGAATGATAGTACCGATGTGATCGTCATAGCGCGCGTCAGACATCGCCTGAATCATCTCTTTAACCGTCTGAGGGCGGAAAGCGTTGCGCACCTGCGGACGGTTGATGGTGATTTTGGCGATACCGTCTGCCGATTTATGGTAGAGAATATCTTCAAAATCAGCAGAGCAGTCCTGCCACTCAATCGGTGCATACAGCTCTTGTTCGCTTGGATACAGCATAGTCAGATTCCTGTTAAAGATGTTTGGTAAGAAAATCACGCACCTGCGTCACAAATTCATTCGGATTGGCGCGATGTGCATTGTGTCCGGCGTCAGCAATAATACGCACTGGCAAGTCAGACTCCACGGCAAGCTGTTGAAACTTCGCATCTCGCTCGCCGCATAAATAAACAAAGGGGATCGCCAGCGTTTTCAACGACGGCGTGAGCAAAGGCTGTTTGCCGAGCGAGGTCGCCTCCAGCATCGCGGCCAGCGGCTCGCCCACCTGAGCAGAGCGCAGCTCAACAAGGCGTTTGCGTTCTGCTTCATTCAGTTCGGCAAAAACCGGCTGGCGATACCAGTCAGATAAAACCTCGCGCAGGGATTGTGACCGAAAACGTTCTGCCCAGCGTGCATCATGCTCAATTCTAGCTGTGCGTTCACCCTGCGTTTTTAGCCCTGGGTTTCCGCCTTCAACCAGCAACGCTTTCAGCCCTTCCGCGCCCTGCACAGCATGATACATCGCTACGCGCCCGCCCAGTGAGTAACCGATAAGCGCGTAGGAAAAGATAGCATAGCGTTTCAACGTATCCCGTAGCGCGGCGTCCACAGCGGCGAAATCCGCAACCGCCCGCTCAGCCGAACCACCGTGGCCGGGTAAATCAATCAGCAAATGGGCGAAATTAGGCAACTGCGCGGCAAGTTCCAACCACTCTTCGCCGCTGCCCAAAAAACCATGCAGCCAAACTATCGTTGGATGCTCAGTCGTTTCCGTTTTTGCTGGCAGGAAGTGGGCGGCCAGAATCACAGCGCGGCCACCTGAGCAAGCAGATCGCGCAGTGTTTCAGCACCTTCGCTTGGTGAAACCTGCAGTTCAATCAGGGTCGTCCCTGCGCGGCACCAGCCTTGTTGTACCGCGTCGGCTAGTTCATCCCAGCTCTGCGGCTGGGCATATGCCAGCTTGAACATCGCCGCCGCATGCTGAAAATCGACATCCTGTGGCATCAGATAAAAACGTTCGCGTTCGGCCTCCGGCGTAGGCAGCATCGAGAAAATTTGCCCGCCGTTATTATTCACCACAATCAGCACCGTTGGCGCTGAGCTATGGCGCAATAAGGCCAACGCATTGAGATCGTAAAGTGCAGAAAGATCGCCAACAATGGCCAGCGTCGGCTTAGCCGTTGCACGTTGCACACCGGCGGTTGTAGAAATTAAACCATCGATGCCGCTCGCACCGCGATTGCTATAAACCGGATATCCCACAGGAAGCTGAGCAAAAGCATCTATCAGCCGAACAATCAGGCTATTACCTACGAATAGTTGACCATTTTCAGGCAATAACTCGGGAATACGCTGCGCAACCTGCGCCTCGCCAAAATGCTCATCTAGATATTCAGTGACGCACTGCTGCGCCGTGTCCGCTAAGATTTCCAGCTCAGGTGCCCACGGCGCACGCGGCTGAGCGGGGTGCAGAACCAACCAATCTGAAATCGAGGAGATAACACGACGCCCAAAGTGATGAGCCGGATCTAAACGTCCTTCTAAGGGATCGATCAGCCAATATTCTTGCGGCTCACAGCTTGCCTGCCACTGTAACAGGCGTTTTCCGGTCAGACTGCTACCAAACTGCACCACCACCTGTGCCTGATCCAATAACGCCTGCGCTTTGGGGTTCGCTAGCCACAGATCGGCACAGGGTAACGGCTGACCACTTTGCGACAGCACATCGCCAATCAGCGGCCAACCTAATAACTCGGCCCACTCGGCAACGCGATCGCCCTCTTCTGCACTCATTCGCCCAGCCAGAATCACACCGCGTTTTTGTCGCCAATAGAACCAGTCCAACTGCTTAACCGTCGTCCGTGCATACACGTTCGTTTCACGCAGCCACGGACGAGAATCCTGCCACCATTCCCCTAAACTTTTAGACCACGCATCAGCGGAACCATCGTCGTCACCGTACAAGGGTTCAGCAAACGGACAGTTCACATGTAACGCACCGTGGCTGAGCTGCGCCATCGCGCTATCAACGGCAGAAGCGAGCCAGCGCGCAGGAATATCCGGCGTGGGCCGTGGTAAATTCAGCGTTTGTTGGGGATGAGAGGCAAAGATGCCGTTTTGGCGGATGGCTTGATTAGCACCACAGTCGATAAGCTCAGGTGGGCGATCGGCGGTTAACATCACCAGCCGCTCACCCGTTAGACCCGCTTCAATGAGTGCAGGATAGAGATTCGCGACCGCAGTACCAGACGTAACAATAACGGCCACCGGCTCACCTGACGCTTTGGCTAGCCCCAACGCCAAATGACCAAGGCCACGCTCGTCAAAATGGGTATGGCAGATGAGCTGCGCATTCGCCGCTGCTGCCAGCGTGAGCGGCGTAGAGCGGGAACCCGGAGCAATACAGATATGGCGAACACCGTGGCGGGTTAACGCCTCTAGTAACAACGCGGCCCAGTGGCGGTTAAATACACTTGTCGACATGGCAGCTCAGCAGTCTGGTTGATAAAGGATTGTCTCAGCTTAGCCCACCCATAGAAACTCATCTGAGTCCGCGAGGGGAAAAACCGATGATTTATTCGCTGCCCGACGGTCTTGCAAAATCATAACGTAAAGTAACCTTATGTTTTTGAAAGAAAATCGAACAGGATAATTGGTGCAATATGTTACACCAGCATTCCAAAGACCACAATCAGCTAAGGGGAGTATGTCTGGCCAGCAGGAAACGCTGGCCGAGCAGCGATAATTCAGCCTATGAAAGCTCTGTTTCCAACAACGTTCTCAACCCTGCCGCCTTATTTTCAATCTCCAGCCACTCTTGCTCAGGATCAGAACCTGCAACGATACCGGCTCCGGCATATAGATGGATATGATCGCCTTGAATTAACGCCGAGCGCAGTGCAACGGCAAACTCGGCCTGTTCCAGTGCCAGATAGCCCGCAGAACCTGCATACCATCCGCGATCGAAAGGTTCATCGCGCATAATAAATTGGCGCGCCGGTTCGCGAGGCAAGCCCGCCACTGCGGCGGTTGGCTGTAAACGACGCAGGCAGTCCGCGTCGTTGTCATGAATCAAGGTGGCATGGATCGGGCGACGTAAATGCTGCACTTTTCGCAGTCGGATCACTTCAGCAGGCATAACGTCTAGTGCTTGAGCGCCACCCTGCAAACGCTGGCAAATATCATCCACCACCAGCAAATTTTCATGCTGATTCTTACGATCTGACATCAGCCATTGCGCATTTTCCTGCGCCTGAGCATCGCTGTTTCCACTCGCGACGGTGCCAGCCAAAGCTTCAGTCTCTAACGACAGCTGCTGGCGACGATAGAGCCGTTCTGGTGATGAACCTAAAAACGCGCGTTCCGGCGCAAGAGCCAGCATAAAGTGATAGCAGCGATGATTCACTGCGCGGCTGGCAGATAAAAACTGAGCCGCACGGAGCGGTTGAGAAAGTTTCAGCGTGGTGCGGCGAGCCAGAACAACTTTTTCAAATGCTTTATGCTCTATTTCAGCCAGCGCATGATTAAGCAGATTGCACCAAGCATCGTGTCCAGGTTGATGATGAGCCGCCAGCACGATGGTTTGCAACGGTGGCAGAGGTTGGATCTGACATAGAGCAGCCAAATCATGCAACGCAATGTCCAGATCCTGCTGTAGTGACGTTTCCCCATAGAGATACACCACCAGCTCAGCCTTACCCGCATGGCGCATTAGCGCAATGCGCGGTAAAAACAGCAGACTGTTGATTGTGCCATAGCCATCCAGTTCAACCTGACCAAACGCGTTCAGGCCCCAAATACGTAATTCCGGGCACTCATTTTTTCGAATAAATTCTTGCGCCTGCTCAGCATCTGTAAAGGTACATACGGCACCGCATACGGCCGCCTCTTCAGCACCATCTCGGTGGCGCCAATAGAATTGTGGAAATAGCGGCTGAGAGGCCAACCACTCGAGCATCTGGGTGCCATCTTTCAAACTACAGGGTAACGCAACGCGTACCAATCCCGATTGCTCGGCAGCGGCTTGGCGTAACAAAGGAATAATGCGTTCTACCAGAGCGGAAAGATGAACCACGACAACCTCGGGCGGCTAAAAGGAGAAGTGTGGAATTATACGGTGGATTAATAAGAAGGAAAGCAACCAGAAGAGTTATCAGCACAGCCAGCGAGTGATCGGTGAAAAACCCGCCAGCTGTTAACATTTGACGCCCTATCGGCTGGCCTGTTTTACCTCTGCATAAATATTTGGCTGGCGGAAGTAACCACGCGAGCAGAGGATATCAATCTGTAATGAAAATCTGCGCTTACGACCTTCTGCTCACCCTAAAATAAGATGCCATAGCATGGTGATAAAGATGATGTGGCATACGATCCATAGGTGAAAAGACTGTCCCAGCCAACGACTCACCAAGAGCGCAACGATGAGTGAAAAAAACATAGCCGTTGCTGAAAACACAATGATGATAGTCATGCCACCATAGGCATACCCCCAATATGTCACAGCGGAAAATAAAACCACTGCCGCGATTTGCGGAGCTTCAATCCACAGCAAAATACGGCGACATTTCAGGCTACCACCGAGAGCATCGAGACATACCGTTGATAGAATGATCAGATAAATGACCGACAGAAAAGCCGAGCATATAAAAAGAGCAATCCCCAATCCATCCATGCTAATTGCCCGTCAATTTTTTCCATTACCGTTAAATAGCCTCAAAGCCCCCAAGAAGCAAATTAAATCACTTGAAAGGAATCGTGAACTCACACGGTAATGGAGCCGCCATCTGCAACAGATTGGGGCGAAAAGTGATTACGAGCTAACTGACTTGTTATCTGCATCAACGGTTGGCAGCGCCACGCGATTTTGCTTACGAGCAGCCAGCCACAAACCGCTATTTTTCATAGCGTAACCAAACACCAGACCGACGATCAGTGAAGGAACAACCATCTTCCAATCACCATTCCCCGCAAAGGTGGCGCAGGCGCCGATAAAAGTACCGGGTACAAAAGCCAGCCAACGCTGCTGTGCCTGAATGCACATAAGGAAAGCGACAATGCCCGTTAAGATATAACCAAGGATCGTCCATTCTGGGCGTAACGCCCCACCATAAATAATCACTTCAGCCCAGAATACACCGCTCAGGAGTGTACAAAAGCTGATGCCAAACCCCTTCAGCCCGCCCTGTGGACACGCAAAATAGGCCGTACAACCGAGAAAACCTGCCCAGCTTAGTAGACCGAGGCTAACCGCTACCCAGCCCCAAATGCCAGAAAGGATGCCGGTGGTAATGGCGATAGCAACCAAAACATTCATGATGGAAATCTCACGTATTCAAAAAAAGTAGTTTAACGATAGGAACAGATTATTCGTTGACTGGAATCACAAATTACAAGTGATATGTTTGCGTGATTACATTTTATTGTGATTTCAATCACAAATAAAGCTGGTTTTTTAAGCACACATTTTTGCTAACAAAATTGAGAATCTACCCTTTTTGACGATTATGGCTACAAATGCGGACACTTCAATAAGAAATAATCACGCAGAGTTCGTTGTCTTCTCAAAAACACAGGTCTAGGTTACGTCCATGACAAAATTTTTAACCGCAACCTCAAGGCCATTTTAATGAAAAAACACATCATTGCTGCCATGCTGCCTGCACTCATTATCCCTTCAGCAATGGCATGCACCACTATTTTGGTCGGTGATAAAGCATCGACCGACGGCTCATTTTTGGTCGCTCGTAATGAAGATTATTCCGCCAATAATCCTAAGCATTTTCTAGTCCATCCGCGCGTTGAACACCAGAAAGGCGAATTTAAGTCACACGCTAACGATTTTACCTACCCACTACCGGAAACTTCTCTACGCTACAGCGCCATTTCTGATTTTGACACCCACGACCTATCAATGAGTGAAGTGGGTTTTAACGAGGCTGGCGTGGGTATGACGGCAACAGAAACCATTTACAATGGCCAGCAGGTTCTTAAATTCGATCCCTACGTCGAAAAAACCGGCATTACCGAAGACGCGATTGAAAACGTGATCCTGCCTCGGATCCACAGCGCTCGCGAAGGGGTGGAGCTGCTGGGCAAAATTATCGAAGAAAAAGGGGCTGGTGAAGGCTTTGGCGTTGCCTTTGTCGATCAGCATGAGATCTGGTATTTAGAAACGGGCAGCGGCCATCAGTGGATGGCAACAAAAGTACCGAGCGATAAATATTTCGTCTCGGCCAATCAAGGGCGTTTAAGAACCTATGTTCCTGATGATACTGCGAACTATCTGGGTTCAAAAACTCTGATTAGCTTTGCCGAGAAACACGGTTTATATAATCCCAAAGACGGCGCGTTTGATTTCCATAAAGCCTATTCACAGGATGTCGAAAATGATGTCACTTACAACTATCCACGCGTATGGACAGTGCAACATCTGTTCAATCCTAGCCTGAAAACGGATATCAAAGACGGTACCGCGTTCCCCGTATTCTTACAGCCAGAGCATAAAATATCGGTTGCTGACGTGCAGGCCGCACTGCGCAACCACTATCAGGGCACCTCGCACGATCCGTATGCTAACGCCAATCCAAAGGAACCCTACCGCCCAATTTCAGTATTCCGCACACAGGAATCTCATGTCCTTCAGGTACGTCCCGATCTGCCAAAAGCCATTGGTGAAGTCGAGTATGTCGCTATCGGTATGCCATCGCTCAGCGTATATATTCCCTATTATCAAGGACTCGAACATTATCTACCGGGCTACGACAAGGGTACCGATAACGCTAGCCAAGACTCGGTCAGTTGGAAATACCGCACGCTGCAAACGCTGGTGATGCAAAACTACAACGCCTATGCGCCAGAGGTAGAAAAAGCCTACGCCGAATTTGAGAAGAATACCGCCACTCAGCAAGCATCCATGGAAAAAGAGTATTTGAAACTTTATCAGGCCCATCCACAGCAGGCTCAAAAAGTGTTGCAGAGCTTTGAAGATAAAGTCATGGCCGATGCCTTAGCGTTAACCAATAAATTAACACAGCAGGTTATTACCCAGATGACCCACGATACCGATATGAAATATCACTTCGAAGGGGCTTAATCGCCACTTAGAAACCTCAACACGTTTGGCTGGGGGAATCTCGCTCCCAGCTAAACGCTCACCGTCCGCAATATCACATCATTCAGTATCACTTAATCTCTTTAGATAACTTGAAGGGAAAGCCTTCTTTAATAATGTCCATCACCTCTTGGGTATAAGGCGCCATCGACGTTTTCACCAGCGCAGGAAAAAACACCTGCGGCGATGGAAAAACGTCGACCACATGGCAGTGGGGAAGCTTTCTGGCATCGACTTCTGAAGCAGGTAACAAAGTGGCAGCCTCTAGACCCGACTCCAACCAGTCAAGGATCACTCCCGGTTGGGTAACCTGCATAATCACGCGTTGCTCTTTCCCTCCCTTGCGGAAGTGATCCAGCAGGATTTCATAAGTTCCAGCATCACGTGCTCGGTGCAATAAAACGAGCGGAAATTGACTCAGCTCCAAATAGGGAAAAGGGCTTTGTGGAACGTCAGGCAGCAGCTTTTTAGCAATGACCGCCACGATAGGCACCGGCGAAAAAACGAGACAATCATAACCCTCGGTTTTTCGTGGTTTCTGGATAAGAGCAATATCGATCAAACTATCATTTAAATGAGATTCCAGATGGCTCGAATCAAGAACCGATATATTTAATTCCACCTCTGGGTAGCGGCGATGTAATTCCAACAGCAGTGGTTTAAAATAGTTTTGAAATAAATGCGTTAGCCCAATACGTAATATTTGCGTTTCACGATTCGATATTTTTGTCGTTTCACGTGCGGTATCTTCCACCTGACGTAATATTTCACAGACTTTGTGATAGAGATAATAACCCGCATCAGTCGTCTCAAGCCGGTTTCCATTGCGGACAAACAGCGGTGCATTAAGCTCTTCCTCAAGCTCCTGTATCCGTTTACTCAGAGGAGGTTGCGCCATATTCAGCACACGCGCGGCTTGACTAATCGAGCCTTGCTCTACGACTTTACAAAAGTACTTTAGCCTTTTGAGATCCATACTGTCCTTCCCGATTCTTATACCACCCAAGACTAGAGGATCCTGACACTTTGACCTCGCATAAAATAAAATTCAACACAAAACATTAGCGCAACACTTTTAACGTATTTATTACTAATACCCTTCTGATCTAGTGTCTATCACCTAAACGGTATTTGTCACACGACGATGCGGGGAATATATCTATAGAGGACATCTATTCCAGTTTAAGGTGAAAATATTATGGCTAATAATGCGGATAATAAAATTAAAAATCCAATTCATGATTTACGCTCAGCGCTTGAGTTTTTAAAAAATCAGCCGGGGGAACTTGTCTCTACGAATGTTGAAGTGGATCCGTGCGCAGAGCTCTCCGGCGTTTACCGCTATGTTGGCGCTGGCGGGACTTGCCAACGACCAACGCGAAAGAATGGTCCCGCCATGGTGTTTAACAAAATTAAAGGTTTTGATGACATCAGCGTTGCGATTGGCCTGAACGGCTCTCGTAAACGCGTCGGTCATTTTTTGAATTGTGCCCCGGAAAGACTGGGACACTTGCTGAAAGACTCTGTCAAAAATGCGATTCAGCCGGTTACGGTCAGCGCTGATAAAGCGGTATGCCAGCAGGTCACTCATTTTGCTGAAGATGCTGATTTCGACCTACGCAAACTTCTTCCTGCGCCAACCAATACCGAAGAAGATGCGGGGCCTTATATCACCATGGGCCTTTGCTACGCCTCCGATCCCGACACTCATGAATCCGACATCACTATTCACCGCCTGTGCGTACAGAGCCGCGACGAGCTTTCTATGTGGCTAACGCCGGGTCGCCATATTGATGCGTTCCGTATGAAAGCTGAGGCTCAGGGTAAACCCTTACCCATTTCTATCAGCATCGGCGTAGACCCCGCTATCGAAATTGCTGCCTGTTTTGAACCACCAACAACGCCGCTCGGTTTTGATGAGTTAAGCATTGCGGGGGCACTGCGCGGTCATGCTGTTGAAATGGTGCAATGTAAAACCATCAATGAAAAAGCGATTGCTCACGCCGAGATCGTGATTGAAGGCGAGCTCTTGCCAAACCTACGTGTTCGCGAAGATCAAAATACCAATACCGGTAAAGCCATGCCTGAATTTCCGGGGTATACCGGCGCGGCCAAAGATGCGCTGCCCGTGATTAAGGTCAAGGCCGTGACGCATCGATACCATCCCATCTGGCGCACGACCATCGGACCGGGCGAGGAACATGTCAATATGGCCGGTATCCCAACCGAAGCCAGTATTCTGGATATGGTTGAACGAGCGATGCCAGGAAAGCTTCTCAACGTCTTTGCTCACTCAGCCGGTGGCGGAAAATTATTAGCGGTAATGCAGTTTAAAAAATCAGCGCCGGTCGACGAAGGACGTCAACGCCAAGCCGCGTTGCTGGCTTTCTCAGCCTTCTCTGAGCTGAAACACGTGATTCTGGTCGATGAAGATGTTGATATTTTCGACAGCGACGACGTGATGTGGGCCATGCAAACCCGCTATCAGGGCGACGTCGATACGGTCTTTATCCCAGGAGTGCGCTGCCATCCTTTAGATCCTTCTCAAATGCCAGACTATAGCCCTTCAATTTTGCAGGAAGGTATGTCCTGTAAAACCATTTTCGACTGTACGGTACCTTTCCATCTGAAAGCGCACTTTGAACGTTCTCGTTTCAAAGAGCTGGATGTGAAACGTTTTCTACCCGATTTCGAATAAGGAGCCACGATGGCGACGCAACGTATTATCATCGGCATAAGTGGAGCCTCCGGTTTTCAGTATGGCGTGAAAGCCCTAGAGCTACTGAAGGATCGAGAAGATCTGGAGGTGCATTTGGTGATATCCAAAGGCGCAGAGAAAACCTGTGAGCTAGAAACCGATTACGTTTTGGATAAAGTGATGGCACTGGCTGATGTTGTGCACCCAGTCACACATCTGGGCGCGGCGATTTCCAGCGGTTCCTTCCGCACACTCGGTATGTTGGTGGCTCCCTGCTCCATGCGTAGCCTCGCGTCGATCGCTCACTGCATGACAGACAATCTGCTGACCCGCGCTGCCGACGTCGTGCTTAAAGAACGGCGTCAGTTGGTATTGCTGGCAAGAGAGACGCCGCTCAATCTTGGTCACTTGCGCAATATGCAGCTAGTGACTGAAATGGGAGGGATCATCTTCCCGCCAGTACCGGCGCTGTATCAGCGGCCTCACAGTGTGGATGAAATTATCAGCCACAGCGTTGCGCGGGCGCTCGATCTATTTGGCATTGAACTGAATAAAATCCCGCGCTGGGGTGAAGGCAAACTCCAACACTTAGCATGATTGGGTCAAGGAATTGATTTAAGAAAGGAAAACTCGATGTTGATTGGACCTTATGTAAACGGAACTGCAGTGATCGTGGGCGGACTCATTGGCGCTTTGGCAGGCCATAAAATTCCACAACGTGTTAAAACCGCGCTTCCCCTCACCTTTGGACTTTGTTCCGTGGGCTTGGGGATTAATTTAGTTATTAAGGTGAAATACATGCCCGCCGTTGTTTTGGCAATGGTGTTGGGCGCTGTAATCGGCGAGCTCATTTTTCTCGAAAAAGGGATTGGTAAAGCGGCGGGCTCTACCCGAGGGATCGTCAATAAATATCTCCCTCCCGTTCATGGCTTATCGCATGAAGAGTTCACCGAGAAGTTTGTTGCCATACTGGTGCTCTTTTGTGCCAGCGGAACCGGTATCTTCGGCGCCATGCATGAGGGAATGACCGGCGATCCTTCGATTCTGTATATCAAAACCGTATTGGATCTGTTTACCGCCGGTATTTTTGCCACCATGTTGGGTTATGCCGTGATGACCATCGGGATTCCGCTCATCATCATTCAAGTGGCACTTGCTATGTTAGCGGTATTTATTCTGCCAATGGTGACACCAGAAATGATGGCCGATTTCTCCTGCGCGGGCGGACTGATTATGATTGCAACAGGCTTACGCATCTGCAATATAAAACCATTCCCTGTCGCCAATATGCTGCCGGGATTGATCTTGGTGATGCCTTTTTCTTGGCTTTGGATGACGTTAGTGGCTTAGTTAAAACAAAAGGCCGGTAAATACCGGCCTTCGTTATTACGATGCATGACTGCGTTGACGACTACTTTTTACGCATGAACAGTTCTCGGCGAGATACGCTGACAGGCGTCGCCTGATCCTGCACCGGCAACGATAGCAGCATCTTCAGCGTATCACTGGCTAACGCTTCGCCTTCTGCGGCACTAATATGTGGCTCTATCGGCGACATCAAAGAGCAGGAGAGTAATTGCCCTGTTTGCGGCAACTCTCCCACCATAAACGTCATATCACCACGCGGTAGTGAAAGCGCGATACGCTCGCCCAATGCACGCAGTGGCCAAACCTGATCGGGTCCAGGCAAAATCACCACGCTAAGCATCCACGGCGTTAATACCGTTCCCAGCCACTGGCCTTCATACTCTTGCATCTCTACTTTAATCGGCATTTCTGCACGATAAAACGGTAGATTCGCCATCTCTTGCTGTGCAATGTGCTGATACTGTTCAATCAGCAGTTTTGTGGGATTGTGTTCAAATCCCCAAAACTCATCTGCACCAATCGCATCAGCCATAGAATTAGCAGTCATGCGACACTCCTCTGTGCTCTAACGTGCAGCCATCTTCGCGCAGGATTTGAATAATACGATCCATCGCAATTGGCACCGCGGCTTCAATCGTTGGAGTCATGCCGATGTACGGTTCCAGCGACTGCGGCACAACGCCCACTAGCGTTAGACGCTTTGGAAACTCGTCGGTCAGATGCAGTGCCGAAAGCACATCGCATAATCCCAACTGATGCGGCGAAATTTTTCGGCTGAAAAAAGCGGGCACTTCATCGTCATGTAACGTAAGCACGCTGCCGGGTTCAGCATCGCTAAGCACCGCATCGGCCACGATCAAATGATCGCGGCTCGCCATGTACTCCATCAGCTCCATGCCAGCCGTGCCGCCATCCATCAACTCAACGCCTTCTGGAAAACGGTAGTCCTGCTCTAAACGTTCAACGATGCGAACACCCACCGCTTCATCGCTGAGCAACAGATTACCGATGCCTAAGACCAGCGTATTCATTACAACACCTTAACCTTGGTGACTTCGCCACCGCGCGTATCAACCACATGAACCGCACAGGACATACAAGGGTCAAAGGAGTGAACGGTACGCACCACTTCCAGCGGTTTTTCAATATCCGCAATAGGAGTGCCGATCAAAGCCTGTTCATAAGGCCCCGGTTCATCGTTGGTGTTACGTGGGCCGGAGTTCCATGTTGACGGTACCACCGCCTGATAGTTCTCGATTTTGCCGCCTTTGATAACGATCCAATGTGAAAGCATACCGCGTGGAGCCTCT
This sequence comes from Hafnia sp. HMSC23F03, assembly GCF_001816025.1. NCBI lineage: Bacteria > Pseudomonadati > Pseudomonadota > Gammaproteobacteria > Enterobacterales > Hafniaceae > Hafnia > Hafnia sp. HMSC23F03. The sequence continues at coordinate 5,461 of NZ_KV824235.1, read as the reverse complement.
TCAAAGCCTACGCCGCGATACTCTTTATCAGCCAAAATTTCTGGTTTGATAAAGGCCACGTGATCGCCTTTACCAATGTTATCAATCAGCGCCTGCCACTGTTGTAGCAGAGTATCTTTCAGCACACAGCAGCGTACCGCACGACCAATAATGCGTCCCATGGTGGAATGCAGTTGTTCAGTTTGCAGCTCTTTACCGTTCAGCGTCTTGTAAAGTCCGTTAACCTCATTGAAGTGTTTAACGGTATCTGGGTGCTTCGCCGCCAGTTTAACCAGCAGGTCGGCCAGCGGCCCCACTTCAACCACTTTGCCGTAGAAGGTTGGGGATTTAACCCACGAGTATTTACCTTCATCCTGCCAGCCGGTGTAGTTCGGTTCCGTTTTGCCTTCCCACGGTTTTAAGATGGCATCATCTTTGTACCATGAGTGTTTGCAGCTTTCGGCAATCCCGTCGATCAGCCATTTATCTTGGTGGCTCGTGATTGGGCGATAGTTGCTCATGTCGCCATTTTCGATATAGCCACCCGGCATCAGGAAACTTCCGCCTTTGGCATCGGTTGGCAGCTCTGGCACACTTAGGTAGTGTTTTGCGCCCTCACCCAACGAGAGCCACTCAGGATAGTTAGCCGCAATAATGGCCGCATCAACCTTGTAAACCTGCTCGATGAACTCGCCCAAACGCTCAATGAACATTTTCACGTACATCAAACGCTCAAGATTCAGCACGCTCGGCGCATCCAAATTGATTGGGTTAGCGACGCCGCCCACAGCCAGATTCTGAATGTGCGGAGATTTACCGCCTAAAATCGCGACTACACGGTTAGCATCACGCTGGCACTCCAGCGCTTGCAGATAGTGGGCAACCGCAATCAGGTTCACTTCTGGCGATAGTTTCATCGCTTTGTGACCCCAATAGCCGTTCGCAAAAATCCCTAACTGGCCGCTAGCAACCAGATCGCGAATTTTCTGCTGCACCTTGGCAAGCTCTTCCGAGCTGTTAAGCGACCAGCTTGAAACACCTTTCAGCATCGCTTCACATTTTTTCGGATCGGCATTCAGCGCGGCGGTGATATCCACCCAGTCCAGCGCAGAAAGTTGATAAAAATGTACGATATGGTCGTGGATGCTATGTGCCGCCACGATCAGGTTACGGATATATTGTGCGTTGACCGGTACTTCGGCACCAATCGCATTTTCTACCGCACGTACCGATGCAATAGCATGAATCGTGGTACATACGCCGCAAATGCGCTGGACAATCATCCACGCATCGCGCGGATCGTTGCCTTTTACAATCTCTTCCATCCCGCGCCACATGGTGCCAGACGACCAAGCCTTGGTTACCTTGCCGTTTTCAATTTCGCAGTCAATGCGCAGATGGCCCTCGATACGGGTGATCGGGTCGATAGTGATACGTTGACTCATACTTTAGCTTTCCCTCGGGCCTGATAATCTTTATGTACACGTTCAAGCGATGGCAATACCGGTAAAACCCGGATTAGCAACAAATAGGCACAGACTTCAATCGCCACGAAGCCGACCGAAATCAAAATCTCTTCTGGCGTTGGGAAATAGTGATAACCATTGCCCGGATTGAACGCCAGTAATGAATAGTTCATACGCCACAGCGCAGCTCCCAGCAGCATGCTTAATGCGCCAAGGAATAACATACGCGAGTCGCGACGGAATCTATCCCAATGGAACACCAGCAGCGGGAACAGCATCAGACCAATTTCACACCAGAACGAAATGGAGTAGCGATTCCACTGTGAGAGGTATTCTGATTTGTCACGCAGCACAATTTCAGCGAAGCGCAGCGCTACAAACAGGATCAGGAAGATGTCGATAACCTGTGTTAAGCGATAAAACAGAGGTTTTTCGTTAGGCCCTTTTCCCGCCAGACCCGCCTGCACCAATGAGCCTTCAAACACCACAATCGAGAAGCCCATAATAAAGGCCGTTAGCAGTGAGAAGACCGGCAACAGCTCATAGCTTTGCCACAGCGGATGGATTTTATTCCCCGCCGCAATCATCAGCGATCCCATTGAGGATTGGTGCATAGTTGGCAGCAGCGCGCCTAAAGCCAGAATGAAGAACATGATTTTATTCAGCCACTTCATTGGCACTTTCCAGCCAAACTTCTCCAGCACAACGGGGGCAAACTCCAGCGCCATGACGCCGATATACACCGTCATACATACCGCGGTTTCAAACAGCACCGAGGACGTATTGAAATGACCCGGCAAGTAGAAATAGGGCAGGTTCCAATAACGTCCGACGTCGATGGTGATGGATAAGCCGCCCAGCGAATAGCCGAACAGACTCGCCAACAATGCAGGGCGTACTAGCGGGTGGTATTCGCCACGGTTAAAGACATATACCGCCCACGCCAGTGCCCAACCACCACAGGCAAAACCGGTGCCGATTAACAGGTCAAACGAGATCCACAAGCCCCATGGATAACCTCCGTTCAGATCGGCAACGGAGCCGATCCCGAAGATCAATCGTTTGAGGATGAAAATACCGCACAGCACCACGAAGGGTGCCATCACCATTACCGGCCAACTCACTAAACGGCCGCCTAACGGACTGGCCTTATGTTCACTCATTGTCATCATCTCCGTCATGGTGATTTTTGGTGTTACGACGAATCAGTACTGACAGACCCGTCAGAACCACCAGCGGCAAGATCATGCCTTTGTACACGGTATGCTGAATGTGCTCGGAGCGCGCACCGGTAGAGAGTTCAGCCAGTTTTGGCATGCCCAGATTTTCGTATGGCACACCGGCCAACACTAATACCTGCGTCCCACCGCCCTCTTTTTCGCCATAAACATAAGGCTGATAGTTGGCAAGCGGATGCAAATAGTTGTCACCGCCGGTCAATGTCTGACGCGGATAGGCATATTCCATACCGGGTTTGGCCGCTAACCGTTTTTTCGCTTCGGCTAACAAATCGTCACGGGTACCGAAAATCACCGCTCCGGTTGGGCAAACTTCAACACAGCCCGGTAATTGGCCTTTGGTAATGCGTTCTAGCCCTTTTTGATCGCACAGCTGACACTTATGAATCTCACCAAACGGGTTGTGATAATCATATTTTGGTACGTCAAACGGACAGCCAACCATGCAGTAACGACAGCCCGTACAGACGTCTGGGTCGTAGTGCACAATGCCTGTTTTGGGATCTTTCTTTAACGCCTGCACCGGACACACCGACACGCAGTTAGCATCAACGCAATGCATGCACTGTTTTTTAATGTAGGCATAGCCGTTTTCGACCTGGTCTTTATTCACGCCAGAACCATCACTCCATACCTGAATAATGTTATTGGTATAGGGCGTTAGTTTGTCGTTGTCAGACCACGTTTGTGGGCCGTTTGGGTTGATCTGGTTTTTATTCAAGCGCTGACATTCCGCCACGCAGGCCTGACAGCCTACGCACAGCGTTGAGTCATACAGCATGCCAACTGCACCTGGAATGGGCGGTTTGTTCTCCACCGCATGCGCAGTACCTGATGTCACCGTACCTGCTGCCAGCGCTCCGGCAGAGGCAAACTTAATAAAATTTCTTCTGTTCACGGTTATTCCCCCCGTGAATCATGGTGCTCAGAGTGACTTTTCTCTGCGTTTTTGCGCTCGGACTCATGGCGCTTTTGCTGGCGGCCAAGCTCACGCACCGTCATCAAGCTAACCCCAATCAATATCCCCAAGGCACCGCCGATAAGGCCCGTCGCCGTTGGAGAAATATGCCCGCCTTCACGGTTATCTACAGCAGGTTTATCCACGCGCGGCGTCGGGTTCTCTACATTCGCTAGCTGGAAAATGCCTTTGGTGAAACCAACCCCCTGCTCATTACAGCCATAGCAAGGATGGCCGATACCGACTGGCCAGATCCCGCCGCCAATATCGCAGAACTCCAACGTTGAGCAGTTACCGTAGGTTTCTGGCCCTTTACAGCCAAGGTGATACAAACACCAGCCTTGACGGTGACCATAATCGCCAAACTCTTTGGCAAAACGCCCCGCGTCAAAGTGCGGACGACGTTCGCAGTTCTCATGAATCAAACGTTCATAGGCAAACAGGGGACGATGTTTGCTATCCAGAGCAGGCAGTTTGCCGTAGGTGATGTAATACACTACGGTAGTCAGGAAGTTATGTGGGTTAGGAGGACAGCCCGGAATGTTGATCACCGGTTTGCCGATAGCCTCTTCAAGACTCACCGCACCGGTTGGGTTTCCGCCAGTGGCAGGAACGCCGCCCCATGCAGCGCAAGATCCAATAGCAATGACTGCTGCCGCATCAGCCGCCGCACGGCGAATATGATCGACAATAGGTTCGCCCGCCACCATGCAATACACACCGCCGTCTTTTAATGGGATAGACCCATCGACGACCAGCACATATTTGCCTTTGTAACGCTTCATCGCGTTATGCTTATTTTCTTCGGCTTGATGACCAAACGCTGCTGATAATACCTCGTGATATTCGAGCGAAATGGTATTTAGGATCAGGTTTTCAATCGTTGGATGCGTTGCACGCAACAACGATTCGGTACAGCCAGTACATTCTTGAGCACCTATCCAGATGACAGGTGGTCTCTGTGGGTCGGTAATTGCCGCAGCCATTTCAGCCGCTGCATTGGAACTTAGCCCTAGTGTGGCGGCCATACCCGCGCACAACTTCATGAAGTCACGACGGTTCACACCGTGAGCGGATAGAAAGTTATCCTCAGCCATTCGTAGTATTCCTTAGATGCGCATTCGTCTGGCGGAATGCTTAGGTGAGCAAATGCTAAGGATTAACCCCACTAGTTGTGGTTGATCTTTATCAAGTTGAGAAGGATTAGCTTAACGTCAACACGAATTATGTGAATAAAACCGATTCAGCGGAAATTAAATAGCGTAAATATTCCGCAATTTTTATTATCCCCAGCGTTAAAATAATTATATTGATTACTGTTATATGATTTTTCTTATTGAATAGATGTGTTCTAAATGAGAGTGGTTTTTATTAAAAATAAAAAATAGAATTAAATAAATTAAATTCATTTAAATTTTTAGTTAAATATTAAAGGTTATTGAAGATATAGAGAGGTTCTCAATATTAGGGGTGGGTTGTGGGATTTCGTGTGAGGTTCAGCCTGTCATCTATGTCACCGTTGTGTAAGGTTCCGCCCGCCTGTTCATACCGAGCGTCATTGATACACTGTGTGTAATATTCCGCCCGCCTGTCCATACCGAGCTTCATTGATACATCCATGAAGGCGTACGGGCAGAGACCACCAGCGCGTGGTCTCTGCACTCGCGCGCTTTTATCCGAGACGCCATCTCCGCTCCGGTTTGGTATCGCCCATCCAGGGCGCCCCAAACTCCGTCACGACATCCCTGTCGTGCCGGCTCTTCCTACCAAGACTTAAACTAAAAACCGTCCACGCTTTTTGTTTTGATTTTGACCTTTCC
>NZ_KV824234.1:264590-302681 GCF_001816025.1 Hafnia sp. HMSC23F03 | reverse complement strand
AGGGGAAATATGAGGCTGACCATATGCCTTCGGCAGGAGCTGTTAAAGAGTATTTGAGGCGCAATTACCCTGATTTTAAAGAATCTCAAATAGAAGCTCTTTCCAAAGATGTCGCTTCTATCGTTATTCCAAAAGAAATACATAGAAAAGTTAGTGAAACTTTTGGTGGACGCAATAAATCTGAACAAATCAAGGCTGATGCTCAAGATTTACGAGCAGCGGTGGATCGAAACTTAGATGCCATCAAGCCAGCACTGAAAGAGCATGGTGCAACAGATCAGCAGATCGAAGTTGCGCGCGAGAAAATGCATAAAATTAATGACAGCATGGGGCTATACAAATGACCGTGAATATAGAGGCGCTGATACGTAGCCTTGGAAATAGTTATCAGGAAATATTTGATTCTGGTCTAATTCCTTATAAAACTAAGCCCACAGGTGCTTCTGGGGATCCTGTTATTTGCCTTGATATGGTGAAAGAAGGTGTTTTCTTGGCGTTTGATAGAAATGTTCAAAAACTAAAGGAAGTAACTATATATATTCAAAGGGATATTAAAGGATGGTCGTTTCCTAATATTTTGCCTCCGCCATTACAGAAGAGTATGTCTAGGCAGTGGATGCACGATGTCTATGGCAAACCTGAACGCAGTATTGAGCCTAGAGTTGTTATGAAAAGAACATTTGGGTGGGTTGAGCTGTTTACAGTTGAAGGTTTTCATATTCCTGTAAGTATGCAGGTTAATTATGACTTAATGGAAATGGTGATGGAGGTTGCATTTTTACCAACATCAGAATTACGCTGGTAGGTTTGCTTTGGTGCTCCAGTGGCGTGATAAGGCTGGAGCACCAGCTAAAAATTTTTGTACTGGCAATCAGCGGTCACGATAGCAACGCGAGTTCGCATGCTTGTTCTCTGTATCCACATAATCTACATCGAAAAAAGCGACTAAGAATTATCAAAGTCGCAAATTTCAAGCGGTTAACACTGATATACAACTTCAGGCTACATGAAGTATGTTACTCAGTTACATAACCCTAGGGCTTTGCTGGGTGAACGTGCGGTGACCTGGGCGCTGGCGGGGGCGAAAAAGTGATACTAACGCACCCACTAAGGAAACGCTCAGCACCACGAGGTTGAATAAGACAAATCCCACCATCAGTAGGGTGACCATCGTCACGGCGGAGATAATCGACGTCGCCTGACGCATTCTGTCGGAGATCCCCATCTGACGAGATTTTAATGAAAGATACATTTTCCAGTATTGCATCTGAGCCTGTAGGGCGCTGCGCATACGCTGGGTGCGAGTTTGTGAATAATTGTTTGACATAGATATTGACTCCTAATGACTCGCTAACGGGATTACCCTTAACGTCAACCCGCTGGGTATTTCATGAAATTTAGACTAAAGAGAATTCTTTCAAAACCCCAGCACATTTAGCCTACTTTACGTGGCTGACAAATCCTGACAGCAAGAATAGTCTGTAGTTATTAAGTAATTCTTAACGTCTAAATACGGTTGGGCTACGCTGAGATATCACGCTGATTCCGCTACTATGATGTGACGCCGTCACTTATCTATGGGGCTAATTAGAATGAAGAAAAACCCTTATTACGATCCAAGTAAAGCACACCATACGCCAGAAGGTTTTACCAACCTTGAACCCTTGGTACACAGGAAAGAGGATTTAAAGCGCTGGCAAAAAGAGCGTAGAGAAAAGCATTTACCCCTAAAACCGCAGCAGGGTTACAGCGGGTTTATTGAGCGCTGGTGGCAGCCTGTCGATCTTGCGCAGCAGCAAGACGGAGTCTGGTGGCTGGGGCATGCCAGTATGCTGGTCAAAATGAGCGGCAAATTTATTCTGATAGACCCGGTATTTTCCAAACGCGTCTCGCCGCTGACTTTTTATGGCCCTGAACGTAAAACGCCGCTGCCTATTAATATTGAGCAACTCCCAGCCATCGAGATTTTGCTGATTTCCCATGACCACTATGATCACCTTGATAGACAGACGGTGCTTGCGCTGCTGAAACGCAATCCAAATATGGTTTGCATCGTTCCATTAGGGCTAAAACGTTGGTTCACCCGCTGCGGCGCGATATACATCCATGAATTAGATTGGTGGGAGCAGTACGGTTTAGGCGACGTGACATTCCATTTTGTCCCTGCGCGCCACTGGAGCATCAGAACGCCGATGGATCGCAACCGTAGCCTGTGGGGTGGTTGGGTGCTGAGTGATGCTCATCACCGTTTCTATTTTGCGGGTGACAGCGGCTATACCCCAAGACTGAAAGAAATCGGCGATCGTCTAGGGCCTTTCTCACTGGCTGCGTTGCCGTTGGGGGCCTATGATCCGCGTTGGTTTATGCATCCTCAGCATATGGATCCCGCGGATGCCGTTCGCTTATTTGGTGAATTACGCTGTCAGCGCGCTTTCGGGATGCACTGGGGCGTTTTTGAATTGGCCGATGAGGCGTTGGATGATCCGCCAGACTGCTTGCAAAAGGAAACGCAACGCCAAGGCATTGGGGAAAAAACGTTTACCGCTGAGAAAATAGGCTCGTTTATTCCCTTTTCGGTAGGATAAAAAAGTATAGAGCTCGGACATTCTAAGGTTTTCGTGTATAATGCCGCGTTAAAATTCAATTAACCTTTTGAATTTCAGATACATCCACAATACCCCACGACGCCTGTGAAGGCGACATTAGAGGTTGCTCAATGAGCGAAAAGTTACAGAAAGTTCTTGCCAATGCTGGTCATGGTTCACGCCGTGAAATCGAAGCCATGATTAAAGAAGGCCGTGTCAGCGTTGATGGTAAATTAGCAACGCTTGGTGACCGTGTTGAGGTTACTCCGGCGATGAAAATTCGTGTTGACGGACGCGTTGTCTCTATCCGTGAATCCACCGAATCTGTTTGCCGCGTTTTGGCTTATTACAAGCCAGAAGGCGAATTGTGTACCCGTCGCGATCCAGAAGGTCGCCCAACGGTGTTTGATCGTCTGCCGAAGCTGCGCGGTTCTCGCTGGATCGCGGTAGGCCGTTTGGATATCAATACGTCAGGTTTATTGTTGTTCACCACCGATGGTGAACTGGCAAACCGTTTGATGCATCCAAGCCGTGAAGTTGAACGCGAATATGCGGTCCGTGTTTTTGGTCAGGTTGACGATGAAAAAATTCGCCAACTGAGCCGTGGCGTGCAGTTGGAAGATGGTCCTGCGTCATTCAAAACCATCAGTTTCCAAGGTGGCGAAGGGATTAACCAATGGTACAACGTGACGTTGACAGAAGGGCGTAACCGTGAAGTTCGCCGTCTGTGGGAAGCCGTTGGCGTTCAGGTTAGCCGTTTGATCCGCGTACGTTATGGTGATTTACCTCTGCCTAAAGGTTTGCCTCGCGGCGGCTGGGCGGAGCTGCCACTGAACGATATCAACTATCTGCGTGAATTGGTTGAATTGGATGCCGAAACGGTGAGCAAATTGCCAGTCGAGCGTGAGCGTCGTCGCATGAAAGCCAACCAGATCCGCCGCGCAGTTAAGCGTCATGGTCAGGGGGGGAGCGCGGCTGCGGCTGCACCTAACCGCCGTTCTGGTTCTGCTAATAAAGGAACTTCCTCAACCCGAGGTTCCGCTGCCAATAAAGGCACAGCAAACAAGAGTGCTAAGCGCGGCTAATTACAGCGTTTAGTCTTTTGATGTCATCGAAACCGCAGCGTTGATTCGCTGCGGTTTTTTTATATCTGGCATCTGTCTAGAGACTGGTATTAATATAGATGACAATCAGAGAGTTAATACTCACGGTTTTGCTTTCGACTACATGGACTGACTCGCAACAATGAAACTATTTCTCGCCACATTGCAGTTTATGACCCGCATCCCCGTCCCAGCTCGCTGGACAGATAATCTAGATATGAATGATTACGCCAAGGGCGTGGTGTATTTCCCATTTGTGGGGCTGATCGTAGGGCTGCTGAGTGCGCTGGCCTTTGCAGTGATTTTACCGGTATATGGCCCTTTACTGGCGGCGGTGGCGGCCGTGTTGGCAACTACGCTGGTGACAGGGGCATTTCATCTCGACGGTTTAGCGGATACCTGTGACGGCATTTTCTCTGCGCGTCCACGTGAGCGTATCCTTGAGATCATGCGCGATAGTCGCATTGGTTCAAACGGCGCGCTGGCGCTAATCTTTGTGATTGTGGCTCGTATATTGATTATCTATCAGCTCACGCAAACGGGGCATAACGTCTATACCTTGCTGGTGGCCGCCCCGGCGCTGAGCCGTGCCTTACTGCCGGTTTTAATGTATCAGCAGAAGTATGCGCGCGAAAATGGGATGGGAAATCTGTATATCGGTAAAATTGGTGGGCAACACTATGTTATTGCGTTGGTCATTGGTTTACTGATGACGCTAGGGTTTGCTAACTGGCACGGCGGACTCGCGGCGATCATCACCTATTTGTTTGCCTTACTCTATCGTGGCTTTATCAATAAGCGCATTGGTGGACAGACAGGGGATACCCTCGGTGCAGGCAATGAGCTATTTGGCTTAATATTCCTGTTCGCCGTGATCTAATTGTTAATGGGATTACACTGAGTCTAAGGAGCAGTGATGGAGCTATATCTGGTACGTCATGGTCAGACTCAGGCTAATCTTGATGGAGTTTACTGCGGCAGTAGCGATCTTGCGCTAACCTCGTTGGGCGAACAGCAGGCTAAAGCCGTTGCGACTCAGTTGGCTTCACTGTCATTTGATGCCGTCTATACCAGTCGTTTACAACGCACTCAGCAAACTGCGCGCCATATCCTCGGCGCCGATGCTGAGTTCGTGCCGCATGCCGGTCTTGATGAGATGGCATTTGGTGAGTGGGAACTACGTCATCATCGAGAGTTGCAGGAAAAAGACGCAGAAAACTATGCGGCTTGGTGCGCCGACTGGCAACGAACCGTTCCGCCGGGGGGCGAGGGGTTTCGTGATTTCTCTGCACGCGTACGCCATGCGCTGACGGAGATTCAGCAACGACATGCAACGCAGCGGGTGCTGATCGTCGCCCATCAAGGCGTGTTATCGCTGATCTGTACTCAGTTGCTGCAACTTGAAGCGCGCGCAATGTGGCATTTTCGTATTGAACAGGGCTGCCATAGTCGTGTTGATTATCGCGACGGTTTTAGCGTGATCTATTGTTTAAACAATAGCGGTAAGGCATCGAGCTAAAGAACCCAATAGATAATCGATACAGAAAGGAGGCCGCAGGTGACGGCCTCTTTCAACCGGTTTACCAGTCGATTCCTTTCTGTGCTTTTATTCCAGACTCAAACGCGTGTTTTACCGGACGGACTTCACTGACCGTATCGGCAAGCTCTTCCAGCTCGCGGTGACAGCCTCTGCCGGTAATAATCACGGATTGATGCGCAGGGCGCTGCTTTAACGCCGTCAGCACCTCTTCTAGCTCGATATAACCGTAGCTGACCATATAGGTCAGCTCATCCATGACCACCAAATCTAGCGTTTCATCCTTGAGCATTCGCTTTCCGTGCTCCCATACAGCCACGGCAGCCGCGGTATCGGTTTCTTTGTTTTGTGTTTCCCAAGTAAAACCGGTAGCCATCACTTGAAACTCAACGCCGTGAGGTTCCAGTAAATTACGTTCGCCGTTTTCCCATGTACCTTTAATAAACTGAATAACGCCAGCGCGATGGCCGTGTCCTACCGCACGTGCCACGGTGCCAAACGCCGCTGTGCTTTTGCCTTTGCCGTTGCCGGTGAAAATCATCACGATACCGCGAGTTTCTTGTGCGGCGGCAATGCGGGCATCCACTTTTTCTTTAATACGCTGTTGTCGCTGCTGGTGACGATCTTCAGACATGTTATCTCCTAACCCACTAATGTATGGCGATGCTGTGGTTTTAAAGTCAAAAAGGGTACGGCGAATAGGTTATTCGGCAGGCCCCGGTTTTCGTCCCGGCTGGGCATCAAAACTCATACCGGTTTTGCGGCGGCTATCATCGCCCATAAGATAGAGATAGAGCGGCATAATATCTGCAGGCGTTTTTAACTTTTGTGGATCTTCATCTGGGAACGCCGAAGCGCGCATTCCGGTTCGGGTACCGCCTGGATTAATGCAGTTTACCCGTAGATGGGTATTTTTATATTCGTCAGCCAAAACCTGCATCATGCCTTCGGTAGCAAATTTTGAGATAGCGTAAGCTCCCCATCCCGCACGTCCGGTTCTGCCAACGCTTGAGCTGGTGAAAATCAGTGACCCGGACGGCGATTTCAACAGCAAAGGCAACACGGCCTGAGTAAGCAGGAGTGAAGCATTCACATTGACCTGCATCACATCGCAGAACTCTTGATAATCTTGCTCTGCCAGCGGATTAATGGTGCCTAGCAAACCGGCATTATTGAGTACGCCATCTAGGTGCGGATAGGCCGCAGCGAGCTCTGCGCCAAGTTTTTGGTAATCTGCGGGCGCGGCGGTTAATAGATCAAGTTCTACGGTCGCAGCCGGCGCTAAACCGAGCTGGTGGATCTCCTGCTGAACTGCCTGCAGCTTACTCAACGTTCTGCCCAATAAGATGAGTTGAGCCCCATGACGGGCATAGGTGAGCGCCGCTTCTCGGCCAATCCCATCACCTGCGCCGGTAACGAGAATAATACGATTGTGTAAAAGTTCAGGCTGGGGCTGATAGTGCATATTGTAATTCCTCACTCCGCGCCATATTTGGGTGTAAATTGTTTATTTACTGTAACGAATCTGCGACGATCTTGGACTATTGTAAGGCGTATGGTCAATGGTATTGTTCCTAGAGCAAGCATTACGTGCTGAATTTACAGGGTGTTTACGTTCAAGGTACTTGAAAATGGCGCACCTGCCAGTATGTTACATACTGAAAAAGCGTATTGCGGCTTAAGAGAATTTATCCCTTATCAAGATCAGCAATGCGGATGGTTTAGTTTTAGTACTCAAACAAGGCGGTGAATGTGGAATGGTTATCCTTGTATGGCCTATTTTTGGCGAAGGTGATGACCTTTGTGATCGCAATCGGTGCGCTGATAGTGTTGTTTGTCAGCCTGCGACATAAAAAGGGAGCGAGCCGCGGTGAGTTGCAGCTAACAGACTTGGGTGAGCAGTATCGCGATATGCAGCGTAGCATGCAGGAAGCGCGGATGGACGATAGCTCGCTGAAAGCATGGTACAAGTTGCAGAAAAAGCAGGATAAAGAAAAAGCCAAACAGCGCAAGGCAGAAGCTAAGCAGGGGATTGCTGCGAAAGAAAAACCTTGTCTTTATGTGCTCGATTTCAAAGGTAGTATGGATGCTCATGAAGTGAGTTCTTTGCGCGAAGAGATCAGCGCAGTCCTTGCGGTGGCTAAACAGGGCGATGAAGTATTATTGCGTCTTGAAAGCCCCGGCGGCGTCGTGCATGGCTATGGTTTAGCAGCATCCCAATTGCAGCGCCTGCGCCAAGCAGGGGTTAGACTGACCGTCGCCGTAGACAAAGTCGCGGCTAGCGGCGGTTATATGATGGCGTGCGTTGCCGATCGCATCGTGGCTGCGCCTTTTGCCATCATTGGATCAATTGGCGTCGTGGCACAAATCCCAAACTTCAATCGCTGGCTGAAGAAAAATGATATCGATGTTGAACTGCATACCGCGGGCGAGTTTAAGCGCACACTCACGCTGTTAGGCGAAAACACCGAGCAGGGACGGGAGAAATTCCGCGAAGAGTTGAATGAAACGCACGAGCTGTTTAAATCATTTGTTAGCCAACAGCGTCCTTCTCTGGATATTGATTCGGTAGCCACGGGCGAGCACTGGTATGGCATTCAAGCCAAAGATAAAGGTCTGGTGGATTCCGTTGGTACCAGCGATGATTTGCTGATTGCCGAGATGGAAAATCATGATGTGATCGGGGTGCGTTATACCCGTCGCAAACGCATGATGGATCGCTTTACCAATAGCGCAGCAGAGAGTGCCGACCGTCTTATGCTCCGCTGGTGGCAGCGCAGTCAACGTCACGATATGTGATTTTCAATGCGATAAATCAAGAAATAAAAATGCCCCTTTGTATGGGGCATTTTTTTGAAAAAATATCCGGAATGATTAATTAATCTTCTAAATGATATTTTTCTGATAATACGTGTGCGAGGTGTTTAAACATATTAAACACGGCCGTTGTTTTGCGAGTTGGAATTCCATCCTCATCGAGGAAAAACTCACCACGGAATACTAACACGTCGCCTTTTTGCTCGACTTCGGTCGCTTCCATACCCTGCATATAATCTTCGTGCTCTTTAATGATTTGGTTTGCTTCAGCCAGTAGAGCTTCACGTTTGATTGGGGTTGTTTCACCGAACATTTTTCGTTCTCCAACAAATGACGTTGTCTATTAATAAACCTGCCTAATATAGTACTGCGGACATGAGGGGTATCGCAAATTATCACCGCATTTTGATCTCTGTTTTGGCTGATAATTGGTAAAAAGCTCCATTCCGTGCTAATTAAGTTGCGTGATGTTCTCAATCGGGTAGAGTGAGGGCTTTTCTAGCCTTTGGCGGAGCGAATCATCGTTATGTTGAATAAAAGTTCCGCATGTCAGAGGGTTGCGAAATTGCTCATCCTATTTTAAGGGATGCAAATTGCAGCGGTGTTGAGCAGTTAAGCGCGATTTTTGAAAAAATGGCTTGATCTCAGCGCGGTCTGCCGCAATATAAAAAAGAATTTTATCAATCGCTACGGTAACGGCGAACAAAGGCTTCTGGAGACAGAAGGATTCATTCAGGTAAAGGTAATTATGGGTAAAGCTCTCGTAATAGTTGAGTCCCCGGCAAAAGCCAAAACGATAAATAAGTATCTGGGTAACGACTACGTGGTTAAATCCAGCGTTGGTCATATCCGCGATTTGCCGACTAGTGGTTCAGCCAGTAAAAAGGGCGCAGCCTCCGCCGAAAATAAAGCGAAGCCTAAAGTTAAAAAAAATGAGCGCGAAGCGCTGGTTAATCGTATGGGCGTTGATCCTTATCACGGATGGAAAGCGCACTACGAAATACTTCCAGGTAAAGAAAAGGTTGTTGCTGAGTTAAAAACATTGGCGGAAAAAGCCGACCATATCTATCTCGCAACCGACCTTGACCGCGAAGGGGAAGCCATCGCGTGGCATTTGCGTGAGGTGATTGGCGGTGACGAAAGTCGCTATAGCCGCGTGGTATTTAACGAAATCACTAAGAACGCGATCCAACAGGCATTTAATAAGCCGGGTGAGCTGAATATCGACCGCGTTAATGCGCAGCAGGCGCGTCGCTTTATGGACCGTGTTGTAGGCTACATGGTTTCTCCACTGCTGTGGAAGAAAATCGCACGTGGCTTGTCTGCAGGGCGAGTGCAGTCGGTAGCGGTTCGTTTAGTGGTCGATCGTGAACGTGAAATCAAAGCGTTTGTTCCTGAAGAGTATTGGGAACTGCGTGCTGACTTGAACGATAAGAATGCCGTTGCCTTGCAGATGCAGGTGACTCATCACAACGATAAGCCATTCAAACCGGTCAACGGTGAGCAGACTCAAACCGCAGTCAAGGCACTGGAAAATGCGCGTTATACGGTGTTGGATCGTGAAGATAAACCGACCAGCAGCAAGCCTTCTGCGCCGTTTATCACTTCTACGCTGCAGCAGGCCGCCAGTACGCGTCTGGGCTTCGGCGTGAAGAAAACGATGATGATGGCTCAGCGTCTGTATGAAGCGGGTCATATCACCTATATGCGTACCGACTCGACAAATCTGAGTCAGGATGCGGTGAACATGGTTCGCGAGTATATCGGGGAAAACTTCGGCGAGAAGTATATGCCGAAAGAGCCGAATACCTACGCCAGTAAAGACAACTCTCAGGAAGCGCATGAAGCCATTCGTCCGTCGGATGTGAACGTGCTGTCTGAGCAGTTAAAAGATATGGAAGCTGATGCGCAGAAGTTGTATCAGCTGATTTGGCGCCAGTTTGTTTCTTGCCAGATGACGCCTGCAAAATATGATTCCACCACGATTTCAGTGAAAGCGGGTGATTATACGCTGAAGGCAAAAGGGCGTACTTTGCGCTTTGACGGTTGGACTAAAGTTCTTCCGCAGTTGCGTAAAGGTGATGAAGATCGCACGCTGCCGTTCGTGGAAGTTGGCAGTGATTTAACGCTGCAACAGCTGCTGCCAAGCCAACATTTTACCAAGCCGCCAGCGCGTTTTAGCGAAGCGTCTTTGGTTAAAGAGTTGGAAAAGCGTGGTATTGGACGTCCATCAACCTATGCGGCGATTATTTCAACCATTCAGGATCGTGGCTACGTGCGTGTTGATAACCGTCGTTTCTACGCTGAGAAAATGGGTGAGATTGTCACCGATCGTTTGGAAGAGAACTTCCGCGAGTTGATGAACTACGATTTCACCGCTCATATGGAAGATGGACTGGATCAGGTCGCAAACGCGAAAGAAGACTGGAAAAACGTGCTAGACGGTTTCTTCCAAGATTTTAGTAAGCAGCTTTCCGTGGCTGAAAAAGATCCCGAAGACGGCGGTATGCGTCCGAATCAAATGGTTCTGACCAGCATTGCCTGTCCGACCTGTGGACGTCAGATGGGGATTCGCACGGCAAGTACCGGTGTGTTCCTCGGCTGTTCCGGCTATGCGCTGCCGCCGAAAGAGCGTTGCAAGACCACCATCAATCTCGTTCCTGAGGCTGAAGTGCTGAACGTGTTGGAAGGCGATGATGCCGAGACCAACGCACTACGCGCCAAGCGCCGCTGTGCGAAGTGTGGCACGGCGATGGATAGCTACCTCATTGACAACCAGCGTAAGCTGCATGTCTGCGGTAACAATCCGGCCTGCGACGGCTACGAGATTGAAGAGGGCGAGTTCCGCATCAAGGGCTATGACGGCCCGATCGTTGAGTGCGAAAAATGTGGTTCTGAGATGCACCTGAAAATGGGGCGTTTTGGTAAGTACATGGCTTGTACCAACGACGAGTGCAAGAACACCCGTAAAATCTTGCGTAACGGCGATGTCGCACCACCGAAGGAAGATCCGGTTCCATTGCCAGAACTTCCGTGTGAAAAGTCTGACGCTTACTTTGTTTTGCGCGATGGCGCTGCTGGGGTATTTTTAGCGGCAAATACTTTCCCTAAATCGCGTGAAACTCGTGCGCCATTGGTGGAAGAATTGGCTCGTTTTAAAGATCGCTTGCCTGAAAAGTTAAGCTATCTTGCAGATGCACCGCAAAAAGATCCTGAAGGTAATAAGACGATGGTGCGTTTCAGTCGTAAGACGAAACAGCAATATGTCTCTTCAGAGAAAGATGGAAAGGCGACGGGCTGGACCGCATTTTTCGTTGACGGAAAATGGGTCGAAACTAAGAAATAAGCTGTCGATTTTTTCCATGAAATCGCTTCAAAACCGGTCAGAATGCTGACCGGTTTTTTTATGCCAAAACATCGAAGCAAGCACAGAATAGACTGCGAATAAATGAATAAAAATTCAATTTTTGGTTTTGCCAATGTCTCTCTATCCTGCGGACGGCGAGCGACCTAAATGTAAGACTATTTTAATAGATTCCATAAATAATTCGTTATGATCTTGTTACCAGACCTATACAGATCGACGCAAAATGATATAGTGGTTATATAAAAGCAATTTAAATGATTGTTGAGTTATTAACATTGCGGTCAATGTAGGGTAAAACGGGTTTAAATCGGCACAGAAAGCCCTTGGCTGAAGTGTTGGGCTATTTGCCAAGGTGCCCCTATCCAGACTGCCATCGCGTCAAGTTTTAACCTAGGATGGTAATTAACCATGAAATTGCAGCAGCTTCGTTACATTGTGGAAGTTGTGAACCACAATCTGAATGTGTCTTCGACAGCAGAAGGTCTATACACCTCCCAGCCAGGCATTAGTAAGCAAGTCCGCATGTTGGAAGATGAACTGGGCATCCAGATTTTTTCTCGTAGCGGAAAGCATCTGACTCAGGTTACTCCTGCGGGGCAGGAGATTATCCGTATTGCGCGTGAAGTGCTGTCCAAGGTGGATGCAATTAAAGCTGTAGCCGGTGAACATACCTATCCTGATAAAGGTTCGCTGTATGTGGCGACGACGCACACACAGGCGCGCTATGCATTACCGCCGGTGATTAAAGGATTTATTGAGCGTTACCCGCGCGTTTCCCTGCATATGCATCAAGGCTCTCCCACGCAGATTGCTGAAGCGGTTTCCAAGGGCAATGCTGATTTCGCTATCGCGACAGAAGCGCTGCATCTTTATGATGATTTGATCATGCTGCCTTGCTATCACTGGAATCGTGCAGTGGTTGTGAAGCCCGATCATCCGTTAGCAGGCAAAACCTCGATTACCATCGAAGAGTTGGCAGAATACCCGATAGTCACTTATACATTTGGTTTTACAGGTCGTTCTGAATTGGATACTGCATTTAACCGCGCGGGTTTGACGCCTAAGATTGTTTTCACTGCGACCGATGCCGATGTGATTAAAACCTACGTGCGCTTAGGGTTAGGCGTTGGGGTCATTGCGAATATGGCTGTCGACCCTGTGCAGGATCCCGATTTAGTGACCGTGGATACCAGCGATATCTTTACCTATAGCACGACGAAGATTGGATTCCGCCGTAGTACTTTCTTGCGCAGCTATATGTATGATTTCATCCAGCGTTTTGCGCCACATTTAACGCGAGACGTTGTGGATACCGCAGTGGCGCTGCGCTCTAATGAAGAGATTGAAGCGATGTTTAAAGATATTAAGCTGCCGATAAAATAAGAGATTTCTGATTAAAAAAGGAGCCAAAGGCTCCTTTTTTTATAGAGGCTTATTTAAAGAAAATTCTTAATTAGAATTGCCAACGCATCCATGTGAATAAAACATTTCCGTTATTGTAAGTTCCAGGAATATATGTCGTTTGCACAGAAAAACGATTGTATTCAATAGAAACCAAAGGTAAAACAATAGGTATCGGAATATAGGAATAATCATCACGGGCGGTGATACTCGCGGTGTAACCTGCGCCGAAACGCCAGCCATCACGATCGCCCGGTATCCACATCCATTCAAAGCCGTAGCCTACAATGGGCTCTATTTTGTTATGAGAGTCTTTAAATGCCATGGCGTAGAGAGAGTGCCAGTTGTCGTTTTCATCATAACGGTAAACGCCAAAGCCCGCGCCCCATGGGCGTTCGTTGTATCTGTCTGTTTTCTCTTTGTCATACATGGCGCGGTTATGCCAAGTGTTAAGAGGCACGTAAAGCTCGTAATTGTCTGCATCCCAAGTTTGCTTTACTTGGTCGGTGAATGTCCCCCAAAAACCTTTACTTTGTGATGATGGTGCGGGGGAGGACTGTGTTTTATTTGTTGTCGATGGTTCCTCAGCCAAAACGGCAAAGGATGCCAATAGAGATAGACAACCGATATAAGCACGGCCTGATTTTACTAGATTCATTATTATTCTCAGCGACATCAGTTATTAACTGGAAAGAACTGTACAGAGAGGCGCGATAAGAAGTTTACGCGATAGCGTCGATTTTATAATTGTTTAAAAATTATATCACAAGATTACAGATTTTATTGAATGAACGATAAACGATATTAAATTACAGAATTTCCCTAATAGCGATAAAAGAGGAATGAGTCTCTCACTGACAGAAGGGGCTTTTGGTAGCTTAATGGTATTATCTGCTGCGGTGTAAAGAAAAAACTTTGACTACAGGATGTTAGCAAGTTAACTAATTCCTCTTATCGCTTCGAAGACGTGAAGTAAGAGGTTAAATAGGCTGAATTGAGAGATAAAAGGTTATATCAGCCGCGTGATACGGATAAAAATGTAACAATTTTTTAGCAAAATCTGCTTTTGCTAGAGTGGTAAGTTGTCCGTCTTCACATTATGCGAAACATATTCCATTTAAGTACTTATTATTAGTTATTTTCATCGTTAGAACAGGTGACTCCTCCGTCAGAATAGCGTAAAAAGGTAGTGACGGAGGAGATGGAGAACGGCATAAATCGGTGCACAAACAAGCGTTTTCATGCAGCAGAAAATTCTGCGAGTGGCAACTCTTTTTGGCACAAATTAGCTTAGTTTTCCGCCGACCGTTTTATTTCTGTGCGACGTGTCGTTCACTGGATAAAAATGGCTTGCCATTGAATACGTAGTGTGTGATAACGCATCTGGGTAAAACGAGGTACAGTTCTGTATATGTGTGGCATTTTCAGTAAAGAAGTTCTGAGTAAAGACCATAGCGTTGACTACCACTTCTCTGCCGATTCTTATCTTAGTGCCTCAAGCAGTAACGACTCTAGTTTGTCTATCTAACGCCCTAGGGCGGTTTAAACAATCCAAAGGAAATACTCAAGATGGCTAAGATCAAAGGTCAAGTAAAGTGGTTCAACGAAGCTAAAGGTTTCGGTTTCATCACCCCGGCTGACGGTAGCAAAGACGTGTTCGTACACTTCTCTGCAATCCAGGGTAACGGTTTCAAAACTCTGGCTGAAGGTCAGCACGTTGAGTTTGAAATCCAAGATGGCCAGAAAGGCCCATCTGCAGTTAACGTAACTGCAATCTAAGACAGCGTCAGCTGTTAAAAACCCGCTTTATGCGGGTTTTTTTATGCCTAAAATCTAACAAAACACGATTAGGGCAAGATGATCAGGCCCGAGTATTGATTGCGCCCCTTAATCCCTGGATGTTCAGGTTCTTTTTCTCTGCGGTGTGCGTTACGGCGAAAACTGGTGTAACGAAAATAGTTTTTCGCTTCGGGCTGGTGCTCAGGTGTACAAATTGTGCACTCAGATTGATCCTCGACGTTCGCGAATCCCAGCCCGTTCAGTTTGGCTTGCGCAATAGACACTAGATCCAAATGACGAAAGCGGGGTGAAATCAGCGAGGGTTCATAAGGTAATACCTGCTGGAATCGTTCCACTAAAGGCTCGTCTACCTCATAACAGCATGTGCCCGCGCTGGGTCCAATTGCCGCTACCCAGTTTGCCACATCATCGTCTTGTGCAATACGCGCCGCAACCTGCTCTAAAACGCCGTCTAATAGCCCACGCCAGCCTGCATGAGCAACGGCGATGGCAGAGCCATCTTTGTGGCTGAAAATCACAGGCAGACAGTCTGCGGTGAGAATCGTCAGCAATATGCCGGGCTCTCGCGTATAGAGCGCATCGCACTCTCCGCATTGTTGAGCAGGAGTGACAACGTCCACGACTCGAATACCGTGCACTTGTTTTTTCTCTGGCATCGAAGCGCGAAACGGTGCTAAAGCGCTCGGCATCAGCGCTGTTTTATGCCCAAACCCGTATCGGATGGCAGCGATGCCCTCTAACCGTGGATTCTCCATAGGTGTCCTTAACACATGGGTAAAATGTTGTGCTCTCAGCTTAGGGATAAATCGCCGTAGAGGAAAGAGGCGTTGAGGCAATTACGCAGGATGACAATGGCTGACTCGGTTGCATCCCAGACTGGCGTTATTTAGACTGTTGCGCTTTAACGTTCGTACGCGGGAAATCTCATGCCTTATCAGTGTCCTCTTTGCCAGCAGCAGCTGGAAAAAAACGATCATCAATGGCGTTGTGCCAATAATCACCAGTTTGATTGTGCGAAAGAGGGATACGTGAATTTGATGCCCGTTCAGTTCAAGCATTCCAAACAGCCCGGTGATAGTGCGGAAATGATGCAGGCACGACGTGCGTTTCTCGATCAAAACTATTATCAGCCTTTACGCAACGCCGTGTGTGCTGCTCTTGATGCTCATATGCCCGCTCAGACGCGTCGGATTCTGGATATCGGGTGCGGAGAGGGGTACTACACCGCTGAAGTTGCCAAGCAGTTCAATCAGCGGGATATAGACGTCTATGGGTTGGATATCGCGAAGGTGGCGATCCGCTATGCGGCTAAGCGCTATCCAACGGTGTCTTTCTGCGTAGCCTCAAGTCATCGACTGCCGTATGCCGACGCATCAATGGACGCCGTTGTTCGCATATATGCACCATGTAAGGCTGAAGAGCTTGCTCGGGTGATCGCACCGGAGGGCATATTAGTGACAGTGTCACCTGCACCGCGTCATTTATACCAGTTGAAAGCGCAGGTTTATGACAGCGTGCAATTGCATGAGGAAAACGTGGAAGAGTTTGCGGGGTTTACGCTGATAGACGATCGGCAGCTGTCCTACACCATGCAATTACCGGGTGAACAAGCGGCGAATCTGTTGCAGATGACGCCCTTTGCATGGAGAGCAACGCCGGGTGTTGCTGCTAGATTGAAAAACTACGCTGAGTTTGATTGCGAAACCGATTTTGCGATTCGAGTATATCAACGTCACTAGATGTTAAATTGATAAAAAAGCCCGCGTATCGCGGGCTTACACATCAGATAATCAGAAAAACGGACCAATATGCTCGTACAGGATGGTGAAGCCAATCCCGATCAGTACTACGCCACCTAAAATCTCAGCGCGTTTCCCTAGCAGCGGCCCAATAAATCGTCCAATCATCATACCGAGCGTTGCCATAATCATGGTGGCCAACCCAATGGCCATGGCGGTATGCAAAATATTGACCTGTAAGAAAGCAAGACCAACGCCAATTGCCATGGCATCTAAACTGGTGGCAATCGCAGTCGTTACCAGTAGCCAAAAACCATGGCGTCTAACGGGCTCAGCGTCTTCGTCCTGATTACCTTTCCATCCTTCATAAACCATACGGCTGCCCAGTACAAAGAGCAGGGTGAAAGCGACCCAGTGGTCCCATTCTATAATGAATTGGCTTGCGAGCAAACCGATGCCCCAGCCAATCAACGGTGTAATGGCTTCGACAACGCCAAAGATTAGGCCTGTGCGGATGGCTTCACGGAAACGAGGTTTATGCAGGGCGGCACCTTTACCAATTGACGCAGCGAAAGCGTCCATGGACATGCCAAAAGCGAGGATAACGGTTGCAGATAAATTCATGACAATAACTCGGCCGGGTGCTCCATATACACGTAACCCACCCCCAACCTTACGACGGAGTTACGTGTCTATGGTCTCGCCTGTCCGCACGTGTTTATAAAACAGGTGGGCTGCTCGCACCACGTTCTAAGCTAAGAACGAGTATGTTGACACGAGCGCGTTCTAAGGCTGAATACTGTTCAGACAGAACGCCGGCTACTCCCCAAATTGACGGCAGCGATCATACTCTATTTTGATTGCGAATAACAACGTCATATTTTTTACGGGAAATCAATGCTAATGATAATTATTATTATATACGGAAGGGGAGGAGAAAAAATGCGGTTGGAGCTGAGGTGAAATTCGGTGCAATTAACTATTTAAATGCACCGAACTAATATAAACAGCGAAAGGATAGATTATTTATGTTCAACAAAAAATTTCAAAATCTGCTCTAAGTCATCCATTTTTGCCACTTGAATCAACAGTCTACGCTTTTCTAAATCGATAACCAGATAGCCATCTTCTGACATGTTCATATTTTTTATCCGGCTGTATAAAATAAACACGTTGCCATAATAAAAGCCGGAGTCTTTAAATAGAATCTTTGGCCAGCGAATATAAAAAACGTAAATGGCAATAATAGCGAGCGTAAAGAGTAACCAGGTTGTGAAGTTAGAACCATTATTGGTGATATTTTGATAGGCGAGGATGGCTAATAATCCAACAAATATTCCACTATCGGCTTTATTACGGCGCTTTAAATTAACCTGTAATAGCGTTTTCCCGTTACGCTTCGGCATGATGAATTCATCATAGATAGCATAGAGCAGGAATAGCAGGATAAAAGCCAGCAGTGCGATATCAGTTAAAGACATGGATACTCCAGATACAAAATAAAAAAGCCGGATAGGGCGAACCCTATCCGGCTATTCCAGCGATTACAGACCGAGCAGACCGATCCAGTAACCGAAGATACCGATGAAGAAGAAGCCGATAATGATCCACAGTGCGTTGACTTTCTTACGCAGCAGCCACATACAGCCGAAGGTCAGCAGCAGTGGGATCAGGCCAGGCATCAATTGATCCAGAATAGTCTGGACAGTCGTTACCGTGGTATGACCGGTTTGGTCGGTGATGCGGGAGACGACAAGCGGAATGTTCACGTGCGTCCACTTGTTAACCAAGGCCCCCATAACAAACAGACCTAGGATCGATGCCCCCTCCGTCAGTTTCTGCAGGAAGCCGCCGCCCATATCGCCAACGATATCGACACCTTTCTTATAGCCGTAAGCAACGCCATAGTAACGAACCAGCAGACGAACCAGGTTGAACAGTACGAAGAACAGTACTGGACCCAGCAGGCTGCCGGTCATCGCAATACCCGCGCCTAACGCAGCGAATACAGGACGTACGGTACCCCAGAAAATTGGGTCACCCACACCGGCTAACGGACCCATCAGACCAACTTTGATACCGTTGATGGCACCATCGTCAATCGGAGCGCCGTTGGCACGCTGTTCTTCCATTGCCGCGGTTACGCCCAAAATTGGTGCCGCAACGTATGGATGGGTGTTAAAGAATTCTAGATGACGCTTAATGGCCTGCTTGCGCTCATCTGTGTTCTCTGGATACAGGCGACGGATAACCGGCACCATGGAAAAACAGAAACCCAGCGCTTGCATACGTTCAAAGTTCCATGAACCTTGAAACAGGTTAGAGCGCAGGAATACGCCGCGCAGATCGCCTGCGGTGAGTTTCGTTTCAGTTTTTGGAGTTGCAACTGATGATGTTGTATCAACCATTTCTCTCACCCTTTCCTAGTCTAATTCGTTATCAAGGTCGTTATTACCGGCAGCAACCTGTACAACTTGAGATTTGTTGTATTTAGGGCTGAGCTGGATGTAAAGAATTGCCATCATCAGACCCAGAACACCCAATGCAACCAAGTTGAAGTTGGTGAACGCAGCGGTAACGAAACCTAAATAGAAGAAAGGCATCAGGTAGCCAGCACGCATCATGTTGATAACCATCGCATAACCAACAACGACGATCATACCACCCGCGATAGCCAGACCAGAGGTCACGACTTCAGGGATAGCATCCAACATAGTGTGAACAGCATCAGTACCTACGGAGATAGCAACAACTACCGCAGGGATAGCAATACGCATCGCTTGCAGAATTAACGCAGAGCAGTGCAGTACGCTAATCGCACGCAGGTCGCCACGCTCAGCCGCGCCATCTGCCGCGTGCTGGAAGCCCACGGTGATAGTACGAACGATGATGGTCAGAACCTGGCCCGCAGCCGCCAGTGGAATAGCCAGTGCGATACCCGCACCTACGCTTTGTCCGCCAGCGATAACCAGAATGGTGGAGATGATGGAGGCGAGCGCCGCATCGGGAGCAACTGCTGCACCGATGTTCATCCAACCCAGAGCGATCATTTCCAGAGTACCACCGATGATAATACCGGTTTTCATGTCACCCAGAACGATACCGATCAGGGTACAAGCAACCAGCGGGCGGTGGAACTGGAATTCATCAAGGATGGAGCCCATCCCTGCAATACACGCAACAATAAATATCAGTACAATCTGAAGAGTTGTAATCTCCATTGCACTTCTCCTCTAACCAAAGAGCTGAGTTTAAAAACACGAATCGGCAAATGCGCGATTCAGCGTTAGTTCATTTTATTGATTAATTCCATCATCTTCAGACGACTATCGCTGGAAACTTTACGGACTTCCAATTCAATGCCGCGTGCATCCAATTTTTTGAACGCTTCGATGTCTTTTTCGTCTACGGATACTGCGTTGGTGATCTGGTTTTTACCTTGACGGAAAGCCATACCACCGATGTTTACAGACGTGATGTTCACGCCATTTTCAACTAAACGAACCACGTCGGTTGGGTTAGTGAAAAGCAGCATGACACGGTCGCGACCGTAAGCCGGGTTGTTATAAACACGGATCATTTTCTCGACGTCAACCACGTGAGCGGTAACGCCTGGAGGAGCAACCTGCTTAAGCAGGGTAGAGCGCACATGGTCGGCAGCAACTTCATCGCTCACCACAATGATGCGGCTTACGTTAGTTTCTTTCGTCCAGCGAGTAGCAACTTGTCCATGGATTAGACGGTCATCGATACGAGCCAGGCCGATCTTCATGTGGTCTTCAGGACTCATTGGAGCCTGAGGTGCTTTCGGCGCAGCCGGTTTAGGCTGTGGCTTGGCAGGTTCAGGTTCTTTAGCACGCAGGGCGCGAACGCCTTCACGGCCAGTTTCCAGCGCTAATGCAACCAACTCGTCAAAGCTAGGGTCGTCGTCACGAGCCATAAAGGTTTCGACCAGCATTGGAACGTTAACGCCGGTGATAACTTCATAGTTCTCTTTGTCCGTCACAATGCGGCTAGCCGCGTTGAAAGGACTTCCACCCCAAGTATCAACCAAGAAAATGACGCCTTTACTGGTATCCAGATGGGTCAGTCTCTCGTTGTACTTTTCAATCAACGTTTCAGCATTTTCACCGGGAACGAAATCGATGTAGGCCACGTTACTTTGTTCGCCTAGCAGCATTTCTGCGGTTTTGAGCAATTGCTCAGCCGCTGCCCCGTGAGTGCCGATGATAATAGCAATACTCACTCGCTACCTCCTCTCTACTTGCTATCATGCTTTTACGGTGCGAAATAACTCACTTTTTCAGCATGGAATTAAGTCAAAAAACCGTTTGTAGGTACGTCCTTGTGGAGTAACTGCTCGCCAAATAATTCTTGGATCTCACTGATGAATGCTAAGTCTCTTAAGTATCAATCAGTTAGCTTCATGAATCGATTCAGGCGATTAATCCTAAATCCCATTCAGCGCTATTTATTTTAGTCAGTAAAAAAATAATTTATGTGACGACCATCTGCTATTAGCACATGTAAAGTATCAGAAATCTTTAGATGCCTGATTTATGCGCAATAGTATTAATAGAGTATTGACAAAAAATGACAAAATGTGTGCGCTGAAGCTCTTTTGGCGTGCTTTATTTCTTGCTAGCATTAACTTCCTTATCACAATCAGGAGTATTGGGTTTAACCCACCGTATGGACCGTCCCCGACGCCATTTAATTTTGTTATCTTCGTCTTGTCGCTCCCCTATGCCCGGTGATGTTTTGTTCCGTGGCTCATCTTTGCTGAATGCATGCTTTCATCTTACCGCACGGCACCTGTGCCACCCTTGGATCTCAGCGCCATGGGCGATGTGTGCTGTAAAGCTGAAACGTGGTGCTCAGCAGGATTCGGTTACCGTTCAACAACTCTCTTTTCTCATTCACGCGGAATAAAACATGGAATTTTTACTCGATCCGTCAATCTGGGTGGGTTTGCTCACGCTGGTGGTTCTCGAAATTGTTCTGGGCATAGATAATCTGGTATTCATCGCGATTCTGGCAGACAAGCTACCGCCAAAGCAGCGCGATAAAGCCCGAATCATCGGTTTATCGTTAGCGCTGTTAATGCGTTTGGCGCTGTTGTCGGTGATTTCTTGGATGGTGACATTAACGCGCCCGTTATTTAGCGTAGGCGATTTTGTCTTTTCTGGGCGAGATTTGATCCTGCTGGTCGGGGGGCTGTTCTTACTGTTTAAAGCCACCATGGAGTTACATGAGAGGTTGGAAGGGCACACCCATGAAGTGAATAACAAAGGGTATTCCAGCTTCTGGTCAGTGGTGGTGCAGATTGTCATTCTTGACGCCGTATTCTCACTCGATGCCGTTATTACGGCGGTGGGTATGGTTGATAGTCTGCCGGTGATGATGTGCGCGGTGGTTATCGCAATGGCCATAATGCTGTTGGCTTCTAAGCCGTTGACCAACTTTGTCAATGAGCATCCAACGGTTGTCGTGCTGTGCTTGAGTTTCTTGCTGATGATCGGCCTGAGTTTGCTGGCGGAAGGTTTTGGCCTGCACATTCCTAAAGGCTATCTGTATGCCGCCATCGGGTTCTCGGTTCTTATCGAAATGTTCAACCAGATCGCGCGTAGGAACTACATCAAACATGAACGTCGCCGCCCGATGCGTCAGCGTACCGCTGAGGCCATCATCAATATGATGGGCGGGAAGAAGGACAAGCAGAATGGGCACCGTGGTGAAGATGTTGTAGTGGCTAAAGAGGAAGAAACCTTTGCTGCCGAAGAGCGCTATATGATCAGTGGCGTACTAACGCTGGCATCCCGTTCTTTGCGTACCATCATGACGCCACGCAATGAAATTACGTGGGTCGATTGCCGACGTTCACCGCAGGAGATCCGCAGCCAGTTGCTGGAAACGCCGCACAGCTTATTTCCCGTGTGCGACGGTGAGCTGGATCAGTTGGTGGGAATTGTGCGGGCGAAAGACCTGCTGGTGGCATTAGATGACGGGGTTTCCGTGGCCGAATTTGCCGCCCGCAGCGCGCCAATTGTGGTATTGGAAAGTCTGGATGTTATCAATGTACTCGGCGTGTTGCGTCAGGCTAAAGGCCGTCTGGTGATCGTTAGCGACGAGTTTGGTATGGTTCAGGGTGTGGTCACACCGCTTGATGTCCTAGAAGCGATAGCCGGTGAATTCCCCGATGAAGATGAAACCCCAGACGTCGTGGTACAGGAAAATGGCTGGTTGGTGAAAGGGGGGACGGATCTTCACACCCTGGAGCAAATGCTGGGCTGGGATGGCTTAGTGAGTGAGTCTTCATCAGATTGTGCTTCGGTCGCGGGGTTGTTACTGGCTCATTTCGATCAGATGCCGCAGGCTGGTGAAATCCTTGAGCTGCACGGTTTGCGCTTCCAAGTGATGGAGGTGAAAGACTACCGTATTGAGCTGATTCATATTGAGCGAATCGCGCAGCCTTCAGAGTTCGGTGATGAATAATCGTCACCGATAGTCGAGTGAAATGTTTACCCCTCGGCTCGGGGGGTAAACACCGATAAGTTATTGCACGGTATCTTTATGCCTGGCTTGATGGCGCATCAGCCACTGGGGAAAATCCGCGATTGGCATTGGGCGAGCAAAGAAGTACCCCTGCATTGCACACACGCCTAATTGACGCAAATAATCTGCCTGCAGTTGGGTTTCTACGCCTTCAACAATCATCTTCAGTTTGAGCTCCTTACCTAATGCAACGATGCTGTCTAAGACTTTGGCATTAATCGCATCTGTGCCGATGGTAGCGCAGAACGTTTTATCGATTTTTAACACGTCAGGATGCAGATTTTGCAGATAACTGAGTGAGCTATGCCCTGTACCAAAATCATCTAGCGCTAAAGATGCACCCAGCGCGCGCAGTTCGTGTAGTTGTTCATAATCAGCCTGTTGAAGCTCGGTGCGTTCGGTAAGTTCCAACATCAGCTTAGGTAGAGGATTGGATTGATACCAAAGGCTTTTTAAATCCTGCGTAATTTGCCCCTGAGCAAAATGTTCGGCAGCGATATTGATACTGATGTAAAAATCGGGTGTCTGCGGAAACAAATGCTGATTCTGTTCAAGCGTATAAAGAAGGTGTCGCGTTAAAGACTGCACTAGACCGTGTTGCTCTGCCAGCGGAATGAAAATGTCCGGGGAAATCCATCCCTGACGCTCATCATGCCACCGTAGCAGGATCTCTACGCCATCACATTCGCCGCTCTGAGTTTGGATGATGGGTTGGCAGAATAACTGAAATTGTTTGCGCTGAATGGCCGAAGAGATGTGATAGGCCAAATTCATCCGGTTGGCGGAAACGATGAAGACAATAATCCCCGCAAGTAAAAATACCAACAATGACAAAGGAATGTGCTGCGGCAGAGAGCGCAGAGCTAACTTCCAGTCTGGATCTGAAAACACCTCAACGGAATAAGCATAGTGGCTAGAGGCCTGCGCCACGCTAGGTGTGTCGGTGATATCAGTCGTTTGCAAAATGCTATTATGCCCATAAATCAACGTCTTCCCATCAACGTTGAGTGCCATGTAATTGACATAAGGTTTTTGCGGCTCAAGGATGAAATTAGACAGCATGGCTATATGGAAAACGTGGATCATACCGCTGGAGGGATCGGCGCGGGTGGGAACCCAATAGATAAGCGTTGGACTACCGCGCTTAACCAGCAGCGCCGCTTTCAGCATTAAATTGTGGCCGGGCTTTGCAAAGGGGGGAAACATGGTGTCCAGCGCATAATTTCGGTGTCCAAACAGGCTGGAGCAGAAGATATGACCTTCTTTGACCAACAAAATGGCGCGTACAGTTTGCAATTGGACAGACATATTCAACAAGCGTGGCTGCGCCTGTGGGCAAGTGCTATTGACCAGCTCATTATGAGTAGTAGAAATGTCACTGGCGGAGCTGAGCAAATGATCGATTTGCTTTACGGCAGAAAGAGCGGCTTTATGCTGTGCTGAGTGAACGGTATCAAGCTCTTGGCTATAGCGTCCCCCCATAGAAATCGTAAAAGCAAACAGTCCTGCTCCAGCGGCAAGGAGTAAACGATAGATACGATACTTTTTAACTGCCACTTTCGAAAAGCGCATCAGGCATCCTTTAACAGGAAAATCCTAGCCAACATACAGTCAATGAATGGTTCACTCTTTGCGTAAGTGTAGCTATTGAAAAGAAAATGTGTGTGGATAGTAACGTTAATATGAATGAAAAATCGATATTGTGAAATGAATAAAAAACGCTGGCTGCGTAAAAGTGAGATTAATTAAGAATTATCCAGCTCAAGTTTGTTGTTTTATATACAGACTTAGAGAAAATTCTTACTAATTATACTTGCGGTGTATGTGTTTTATTTTGCAATGCGAATAAAATATGTATTCGCATTGCAGGGAAACCATCCTAGATAACAAGAATGGTTTTTAGGACTCATGCGCGATCTGTTGGTGCAATGCGATAATCTCGCGACCTAGCTCCATCAACATAATGGCATTCATCAGATGATCTTGTGCGTGTACCATGACCAGATGCACAGGAATTTTTCCAGTGCCTTCATCCATTTCAATGAGCTTCGTCTGCACATGGTGAGCTGACGATAAGGCTTCCTGCGCCTGCTGCATGTAGGTTTCTGCCTGAGCGAAATCCTTCTCTTCACGGGCACACCGGATCGCCTGAAAAACCAAACTACGCGCATAGCCAGAGTTCGCAATCAGTTCCATGACTTCATTTTCGAGATCCATCTTAAGCTCCTTCTATGAGAGCAAGCGCTTGATCTAGCACTTTATCGCCTTTCATGGTGCCGTAGGCCATCATGTCAATGCAGGCGATTTTTTTACCATGCTCCTGAGCGATTTTTTCGCACTCGGGCAATTTGTAGCGGATCTGAGGGCCGAGTAGGGCAACGTCAAATTCAGCGGCACAGGTTTTATAGTCGCGAACGGATTTCGCACAGATTTCGACATCAATACCGCGGCTTTTCGCTGCTTCCTGCATCTTCTTAACCATCAAACTGGTAGACATACCTAAATCACACACCAACAGAATCTTTTTCATGTTATTTCTCCAAATCGTTCAGCAAGTGCTGCATTAAAAGGGGGATTGGACGTCCAGAAGCCACGCTGCGCCCCTGCTCACGCCACAATGCGGTTCCACTGATATCCAGATGCGCCCAAGGTATATCGTCTGGGCAGAAACGGCTCAGAAAATAGGCTGCCGACGTGCTGATGGCGGCATTATTGGTTGGTGTATTGCATACGTCGGCAATTGCGCTTTCCACCTGTGGTGCGAAACGCGCGTCGAGGGGCAATGACCAGACTTCGTCGCGAACTTCTCGTCCCGCCAGCGTCAGTTTGTGGCTCAGTTCTTGGTTCTGGCTCCATAAGCCGGTGAGGTCATATCCGAGCGCTTTCACTACGGCACCGGTGAGCGTGGCCATATCGATAATGTACTGTGGCTGTTGATCGTCTAGGGTGAGTTTACTGGCATAGGCGATAGCATCGGCCAGCACCAGACGGCCTTCAGCATCGGTGTTGTTGATCTCAACGTTCAGACCAGAATAACTTGTGACAACGTCACCTGGGCGCATCGCGTCGGGGCCAATCATATTTTCTGCCAGTGCCAGAACGCCCACCAGACGCACCGGCAACTTCAGCTCGGCGGCGGCAATAAGCAAACCAAAAACGTTGGCGGCACCGCACATGTCGTATTTCATGGTGTACATGCCGTCACCGCCTTTCAGCCATAGTCCACCGGTATCGAACGTAATGCCTTTACCTACGTAGGCACTAAATGGCCCTTGATCGCGTCCTTCATAGCGCAAAATCATCAGCCGAGGCGGATTGCTAGCACCTTTGCCCACGGCGTGCAGCAAGCCTAAACCCTGCAACTTGATCTGATTTTCTTCCAGAATTTCGCAGCGAAGAGAGCGATAAGGCGCAATCAGTTTTTCTATTTCCGTAACGACAAACTCGGGAGTACAGCGATCGCTTGGTAAATCAGCAATTCGACGCGCGGCCATCATTCCGGCTGATGTTGCCTTTGCCTCTCGCAACAATTTTTCCAACGAGGTTTGATGTTGTGGCAGGCACCAGAGCGTGAGTTGCGTAATACGTTGGTTTTGTGTCGTCGTGCTTTTTAAGCCTAAATCACTCAGCTGATAATCAAGATTAAGTAAGAAGATCAAAAGAGAAGTGAGTTGTGCGCGGTCAGCTGCGTTTTCGTTATCCCACAGGCTACAGTCAACGGTGAGCGCCGAGCAGTGGGTTTGGCGCAGTAGAGGACGCAGCGCCGCTTGCAGTTTGTGGGTCGGGTAATCGAACCCATAGTCGGTTGGCAGCAGGGTCACACGGCCAAAAGGGTGGCAGCCGTAAGAGCAGTCCGCAACGGAGGTGGATGCGTCTTTCTGCAATGCGCATAGTAGCTCGACGTGGAGCCCTGCCTGCGCCAGTAAAGTACTGCTAGAAAATGAAATCAAATGGCTATTAGCGTCTGCGGACACTGAATAGTCGCTGGTTACCTGAGACTTAATCATATTGAGGTTCTCCGATAGGGGCACGGATGCGCGCAGCGTAATCGGCCATCCATTGTTCATCGGCAGGGGCGTAGTGGGTGCGGTCGGCACGGCGCTCGGCTAAATAAACGGTGGCTGGCAGGTCGCGCGTAGCGACGACGAATGAAAATGTTTGGATATTCGTGGAAACGCCAAATTCTCCGAGGCGGTTCATACACACGACGGACAAATCGCCCACGCGGCCAAAGCGTGCCATCAGTTTGTCTTCCAATTCGCCGATCACGGAATCAGCGGCATCCTGTGGCGACATGCCGCCTTCCATACGACGGACAATTTCGTAGCTGGTGCAACCCTTCATCAGATCTTCACCAACGCCGGTCGCGGTGGCGGCACCGATTTGACTGTCACAATAGAACCCAGAACCAATGATCGGCGAATCGCCCAAGCGCCCGCGGCGTTTCATAAACAGCCCGCTGGTGGACGTCGCCACGCTCATCGACCCGCGCTTATCCAAACCGATCATCCCCACGGTATCGTGGCCATCGTAGGGACTCAGGCCACGATCGATAGTCTCATGACAGCGCTTGCGATAATGCTGCATGGCGCGTTCGGTTAGCATGGTTTTCGCAGGAAAACCTTGGCTAAGGGCCCATTCACGGGCGCCTTCACCGACGAGTAGACTGTTAAAGCGCTCGCGGCTCAGGGCGTGAGCCACGCGAATCGGATTAGCAATATCAACCAGATTGCCAACCGCGCCAAAGGCCAACGTATCGCCATCCATAAAAGCGGCATCTAGCTCGACTTCGCCATTCTCACTGGGTAAACCACCGTAGCCAACGGATTTGTAGAATGGGAAATCCTCGACTTCAGCAACGGCGTTAACCACCGCCTTCGCTGATTTTTCTCCATTCTTTAACGTTTCGCTGGCGTTGATGATGCCTTCGAGCGCCATGCGCCATGTTGCGATCATTCCCCACATGTAAAGCTCCTTATTCTGTGTATGGCGAGCACAAATTAGGCTTTTTCAGCCGTGCAATATTGCTTATCTAAAATGCGTAAGAAGGGCAGATACAACATTGCACCAATCAGGAGGTTCACAATTTGCATCAGACTGCCGCTGAGATGGCCGGTGACGATAAAACCGCTAATGACAGGCGGCAGCGTCCAAGGAATGAATACCCCAGTGGTGACAGCCACCATGCCGATTTTCATGGCAATGTATTGCACGGTCACTAGCACCAAAGGCACCAGATTAAAAGGGATCAACATGATCGGGTTCATGATGATAGGTAAGCCAAACAGGATAGGCTCATTGATATTGAAGACTGATGCGCCTGCACCTAAGCGAGCCACTTCGCGCATGCTTTTGCTGCGCGCGAAGAACAGCATGGCAATCACCAAAGACAGCGTGGCACCGGCACCGCCCATCCAGATCATATCGAAAAACTGTTCGGTAATGATGTGCGGCGGAGTCACGCCGGCCTGGATGGCGGCAATGTTATCGGTCTGATTTTCCATCCACAGTGGGCGAATGATGCCGTTCACCATGGAGCCGGAGTTAATACCGACCGACCACAGAATGGTAATTGAAAGCACGGTCAGCAGAGCACCCACGTAAGAGGTCCCAAAATGGCGTACCGGCGTTGCGACGACCTGATAGATAAACTGATGAATGGTTTCATAATGGGTGTGCTCGAAGATAATGCGGATCGCAAGCACGAGTACAATGACGATGAGCGCGGGGATCAAGGCGGCGAAAGATTCCTGCACCGCAGGAGGAACGCCTTCCGGCATTTTGATGACCAACTTTTTGCGTTTTAGGAAGCAAAACAGCTCGGTCCACAGCAAGGAGCCAATCATCGCGACAAACAGACCTTTACTCCCGATCCATTCAGTGGGAACGACGGTGACGTTACCGAGCGCTTCCACTTTGATGAACGGCGTTAGAATGAGAAAAGATACTAGCGCCAGAATGCCAGAGGATACCCGGTCTTCTTCATAGTGTTCAGCCAAGCGGTAGGCAACCAGAAAACTGATAAACAGTGACATGGTGGAGAATACGGCGTTGAACGGGATTTCAACGATATTGCTCCAAGTGGAGCCAAACATGCCGCTCATAAACTGCTGATAGCTTTGGCTTGGAAACGACGAAATGATCAGCAGCACCGAACCGACGATAATAAACGGCATAAATGAAACATAGGCCCCACGGATAGCGCACAGATGACGCTGTTGCGCAGCTTTGGCTGCCAGCGGCATAAGTTTTGCCTCTAGAAATCCTAAAACGTTGCTCATAGTAAACTCCGCAAAATTGGTTTTTATGATGAAGTAACGGAAAGAAGAGGTTCTTAATGCGGCGATTATGTGTGAATAGCGTAACGATAAAGTTGCGTTAGTTCACAATGTGACGGTTATGACAAACAAGTCTCACATAATTAGATATCATGAATGGTGTATTCAACGGGGGATGTCATGGAAATAAAACTACATGCAAATGCAACGACTACGCCGCGCATCCGTCGCTATATTCAGCAATCCGATAAGAGCGACCGCGTATTGGCACAGGAGCTTGGTATCTCTGTCGCCACGGTACGCCGTTGGCGTCAGAGGCAAGACGTGGCCGATCATCACACCACGCCTAAAAACGTGCACAAGGTACTGAGACCAGAGCAAAGTCTGCTGATCAACTGGCTGAGACAAAAGCTCATGATGCCGCTTGATGAATTACTGATATTCGTCAATGTCGGCATGCAGCAACCTGTTTCGCGAGCGGGCTTAGATCGTTATTTACGCCGCGGTGAGTTGGCGCACATGAATGTGCTAGAGGCGAGAGAACTGCGTGGCAAAAAAGCGTTAAAGGCGGGGATTAAGCCGGGAAAATTACGTCTGTTTTATCAGCGTGTGAGTCTGCTTCCTGAGGATGGTGGCGAGCATCATGTTTTGTGGGCACAAGAGGAGGTCAGTGGCTGGGTCGCAGCTCGAGCCTTTGCCGGTGCCTCGCCTATGCTGGTGGTACATTGGCTAATGTCGCTGATGGAGGACGTGCCTGCTGCTATACAATCTATTGAGACTGAAAATAAAAAGCTTTTCGGAAATGAATTGTCGCCCGATCATCCATTACAAAAATGGAGTGCAGAGCAGGGCTTACCTCTGACATTACGGGCTGACGAGACCACCGATATTACCCTAAGAGTAGAGTGCGCACTGAGTGAATTAATCCCTGCGCTGGTCGCGATGGATTTGGATAGTTATTTGCAACAGATAAGTACGCAGTACAACCAACAGTGGCCGCAGAAGAAATTAGGCGACATGACGCCAGAACTGTTTTGGGCAAAGCAGGGGGACTCTCACTAAGTATCGTTGATGCGAGCCATCCTATTAACCATCTTTCGTCATCGGCGAAGATGGTTAATGAATAATGGCCGATGGTGGATAGCCAAATTTCTTTTTAAAGGCCTTGCTAAGATGAAATGAGTCAAAAAAATTAAGCAGCTCAGCGACCTGCCCGATACTGTAATCACCTTGGCGAAAGAGTGACAATGCCAATTCAAGACGTGCATCAAGGTAATATTCCTTGGGTGTTTTCCCCGTATATTTCAGAAACAAGCGGCGCAAATGCTGTTGGCTGCACTGTAGCCACTCGGCCATTTCAGCGACGGTCCAGCGTTTTTGAATATCGGTGTGGATCTGTGACAGCAGCTTTTCTATTTGAATCAGCTGTGAACCTTTGACTCCGGTTGAAACGATCAGGCAAACCCATTGATACAGCAATTTGGTAATAAACGCGACGGAGAGATTTTTATTAAGAGGTTCACTGCTGTTGATCAACCTGGTTATTTCTAACAGTTCCTGATTAAACGTTTCTCCGTTATAAATAACCGCTTGCTGCGATATTGGAATATCCATGGCGCCTGTAGGAATGAACTCCATCCAATATTGCTCCCATAGTAAGCCCTCGCAGTGATAGGATTTTATTTCCATGGGTTTAAGAAATATAACGCAGTTACCGTTTAGCGTGATAGAGGTATTATCCTGAAGAATAATTTTGCCGCAACCTTGCAGCGTATAAACCACGACCCATGAGTTTTCGATCAACGGTTTCTTTTTGTCTTGCGGCCATATTACGTGATAGCTCGCGTCGGCAAGGGTATGCCACAGCGAGATCAGTGATATCCCGCTTGAGATCACATTTTCACTAAGAACCAGCGGGATATTGTAAGTCAGTTCGTTTTTTACATGCCATACATCGCTTTTTCCATTCATTTATATTTCCCGTCAGAGAATGATGCTCTTGCTGTGAACTAACTATTTACCATGATTCTATCTTAAGTAGTTAACCATAAATAAAACATAAAATAAAAATAACAATGATCTCAAAAACGCCTCATTTATACCTGCTCTACAGCGTATAGATCATTCGCACTGGTAAGGGAAATAAAATGAATGTTCAACAAATTTTAAGTTTCTTTATTTTTACCGTGTTAGTCGCATTAATAACCTGGTGGAAGCTACGAAAATCCGATACTCGCTCCCAGCAGGGATATTTTCTTGCGGGGCGTTCTCTTAAAGCTCCGGTTATCGCGGCGTCCTTAATGCTAACAAACCTGTCAACGGAACAACTGGTTGGGTTAGGCGGACAGGCATGGCAAAGCGGGATGTCGGTGATGGCTTGGGAAGTTATTTCCGCAATTCCACTGATCTTTCTAGCACTGATATTTTTACCTAAATATTTACAGCGCGGCATTGCCACCATCCCTGATTTTATCGAGGAGCGTTACGATAAAACTACGCGTTTAATTGTCGATGGATGCTTTTTAATTGCCACGGGGATCTGTTTTTTACCGATAGTACTTTATTCCGGCGCGTTGGCGCTCAACAGTTTATTTCATGTTGGTGAGTCCTTTGGGATCTCACAGGGCGCGGCTATCTGGTTTATGGTGACGTTGCTCGGGCTATCGGGGATTTGCTATGCCGTCATAGGCGGCCTCAGAGCGATAGCTATCGCCGATGTGATTTATGGTATCGGTTTGGTCATCGGTGGGCTGATGATTCCAATACTTGGGTTGATGGCGATGGGGGATGGAAGCTTTCTACAAGGTGTGCAGCAACTTACAAGCGTACATTCTGAACGTTTGAATTCTATCGGCGGCAGCCATGATCCAGTACCGCTCGGCGCGGCATTGACCGGACTGATACTGGTCAACACCTTCTACTGGTGCACTAATCAGGGCATTGTGCAGCGTACGCTGGCGTCTAAAAGCTTGGCTGAGGGGCAAAAAGGGGCCCTGCTGACGGCGGTATTGAAAATGCTCGACCCGCTGATCCTCGTCTTGCCTGGCGTTATCGCCTTTCACCTGTTTCCCCAGTTGCCTAAGGCTGATATGGCCTATCCCGCTCTGGTGAATAAGGTGCTGCCGCTACCGCTGGTCGGTTTTTTCGGTGCAGTGCTGTTTGGCGCCATCATGAGTGCGTTTAATGGCTTTCTCAACAGTGCGTGTACGCTGTTTAGCTACGGCATCTATTCCAGAGTGATTAACCAGCAGGCTGAGCCAGAAAAGTTGGTATCCGTAGGTCGCCGCTTCGGTCTGGTGGTGGCTGTCGTTTCGGTGATTATTGCGCCGTGGATCGCCAGCGCGCCGGAAGGGCTGTATAGCTGGATGAAACAGCTCAATGGCATTTACAACGTTCCGCTCGTGACCATCGTCATTATGGGTTTTTTCTTTCCAAGGATCCCGCCGGTTGCCGCTAAGGCCGCGCTGTTGTTTGGGATTGTGAGCTATATCATCGTCCATTATTTGGTCTCTTTTGAGCTGCATTTTCTCTACGTTCTGTTTTTTACTTTCAGCATTAACGTGCTCCTAATGCTGCTGATTGGCTGGCTGAAGCCGTTAGCCCAACCTTTCAAATTTCGCGATGCCTTTGCCGTGGATATGCAGCCATGGCGTCCGGTAAAAATTGCCTCATTAGGTGTTCTTACCGCAATGATTGGCGTTTATTCCGGGCTGGCACAGTTTGGTGGATATCCGACCCGCTGGTTAAGCATCCTGAGCTATTTTTGTGCCGCCGGTGTTGTGCTCTACCTTTTCATCAATAGCTATCGCCAGCGGCAAAAAACGCGGCTGGATTGTCTTGAACAACGTGAGGACAAACTATGAAACGCCCCAATTTTTTGTTCATTATGACGGATACACAGGCGACTAATATGGTGGGTTGCTACAGCGGTAAACCCCTCAACACACAGCATATTGACGCCTTGGCGGAAGAAGGGATCCGCTTTAATTCAGCCTATACCTGCGCCCCCGTTTGCACACCGGCAAGAGCCGGATTGTTTACCGGTATTTACTCCAATCAGTCCGGCCCGTGGACAAACAATGTGGCCGCAGGGAAAAACATTTCTACGATGGGGCGCTATTTTCAGGATGCGGGTTATAAGACCTGTTATATCGGTAAATGGCATCTGGATGGGCATGATTACTTTGGCACGGGGGTATGTCCGCCTGAATGGGATCGTGAATACTGGTTTGATGGCGCAAATTATCTTGCCGAACTGTCTGAGGAAGAGATCGGTCTGTGGCGCAATGGCTTAAACAGTGAAGAAGATCTGGTGGCGAATGGTATCGATAAAACCTTTACATGGGCGCACCGGATCAGCCATCGAGCCATTGATTTTTTGGCGCAGTCACAGCGCTCAGAAGAACCGTTTTTGCTGGTTGTTTCTTATGATGAACCACATCATCCGTTTACGTGCCCAGCTGAATATCTCGAAAAGTATAAAGATTTTTACTACGAACTCGGTGAGAAAGCGCATGACGACTTAATCAATAAGCCTGTGCACCATCGACTGTGGGCTGATGCGATGCCGTCGCCAGTGGGGAGTGATGGACGTTATCACCATCCGTTCTATTTTGCCTGTAACGATTTTGTCGATGATGAGATAGGTCGTGTCGTGGCGGCGCTGACGCAGGAACAACGCGAAAACACGTGGATAATTTACACCTCGGATCATGGCGAAATGATGGGAGCACACAAACTGATCAGCAAAGGTGCCGCCATGTATGACGACATCACGCGGATACCTCTGATTTTTGCACCCCCTGCGGGCAATGACACTGCATATCAGGTGGATGTCCCCGTGAGCCACGTGGATGTGCTACCGACCTTAATGGCTCTGGCAGGGATAGATAAACCGGATATTTTACCAGGCGAATCTGTTTTCGATGCACAAACCAGTCGAGGTGTCATGGTGGAGTTCAATCGCTATGAGATTGAACATGACAGTTTTGGTGGTTTTATTCCGGTACGAGCTTGGGTGACAGAGCGCTATAAGCTGGTGATCAACTTATTCACCAGCGATGAGTTATACGACCGCGAACGAGATAAACCCGAAATGCACAACCTTATCGACAGACCAGCCTATGCTGAAATTCGCGACGAGTTGCACGATCAACTGATGGACTATATGGATAAAATTCGCGATCCGTTTCGTAGTTATCAGTGGTCATGCCGAGCATGGCGTAAAGATGCCAAGCCGCGCTGGATGGGGGCATTTCGTCCACGTCCCCATGATGGTTATTCGCCGGTAGTGCGTGATTATGATACTGGCCTTGCGACGCAAGGGGTCAAAGTAGAAGAGAAAAAACAGAAGTTTTGAAACAAGGATGAAATATGAAACTAACCCAGCTAGGCGATGCACCGGATTACCGCTTTTCACTTGCCAATGAACGAACTTTTTTGGCATGGATACGTACCGCTCTAGGGTTTTTAGCGGCGGGCGTTGGGTTGGAACAGTGGGCTCCGCATCTTGCTACGCCGTTGATACGCGAGATGATAGCCTTGCTGTTGTGTTTATCGGCTGCCGTATTAGCGATCCAAGGATATTTTCGCTGGTTAGGAAATGAGAAAGCGATGCGGCTTCGTCAGGATCTCCCCTATACCCGAAGTTTATTGGCTATCAGCATGGTGATGGCTGTGGTTGCTGTTGCGATTATTATCCTGGTGCAGTATGCCAGTTAAGCGTATGCAACGCCGAAAAGCCGACCCAGGTTTGCAGCCGGAGAGAACGTCTCTGGCTTGGCAGCGCACGCTCCTCGGATATGCCGTTCTATTATTGCTGGTGTTTCGCTCTAGCCTATCTCAGACAAACGCGGTGTTTTGGATGGCGTTCATGTCTCTCATCACGTGTGCTGTATTGCCATATCGATACGCAGCAATACGTCGATTGATGAACAAGGAAGGTGATTTTTTTGCATGGCGAACTCGCTACGTCAAACTGCTTATTGCCCTTGCCATCTGCGGTTTGTCACTACTCTTTATATCCACTCATCTTCATCAGTGGATTGTTTTGATAGGAGAACGGTAATGCGTGGATGCCACGTAATGGCTAAACCTGCTAGCGCCCGTTGCAATCTACATTGCCGCTACTGCTTTTATTTAGGGAAAAACCAGCAGGCACGCATGGATGATGTCACGCTAGAGGCATTTATTCAGCAGCATATCGCCGCACAGCCGGGCGACGTGGTGGAGTTTTCCTGGCAAGGAGGGGAACCCTTACTCGCTGGGCTGCCGTTTTACCAAAAAGTCGTGGCGTTACAGCGGCGTTACGCTGCGGGAAAGCAGATTCAAAATAGCATCCAAACAAATGGCACGTTACTCAATGAGGAGTGGTGCCATTTTTTACATGCAAACAAATGGTTAGTCGGGATATCAATTGATGGTCCCATTGACTTGCATGATTGCTATCGTGTTACGCGCGGTGGAAAGCCTACTCACCATCGAGTGGTGGCTGCCATCGAACGGCTTAGAGCATTCGGCATTGAATTCAATTTGCTGGTGGTCGTGAGTAAGCAAAATAGTGCTCAACCTGAACGGCTCTATCATTATCTAACCACGCTAGGAACGCCTTTTCTGCAATTTATTCCGTTGGTTGAAAAAGATGAGCAGGGCGAGATAACCCCTGAATCCGTCTCTGAAGAGGGTTTCGGCGCGTTTTTGAACGCTATTTTTGATCTCTGGGTGCGGAAGGATATTGGAAACGTATTCGTACAGATTTTCGATAGCACGCTAGGCGTGTGGTGTGGACATTCGTCGCAGATGTGCAGTTTTAGCACCACCTGCGGCCACGCGTTTGCACTGGAGTCTAACGGCGATCTCTATCAATGCGATCACTATGTCTATCCCGAACACAAGTTGGGAAATATACACAGCATCCCCATCACCGCGCTTAATCATAGCCAGAAAGCAGTCCGCTTTGGCGAAGATAAACAGCGCCGCTTAGTGATGGAATGCCAGATGTGTCCCGTACTGAGACTTTGTCAGGGAGACTGCCCGAAGCATCGGATTCGACAAGGCAAAAGCTACCTGTGTAAAAGCTATTACGCTTTTTTTACCCATACGTCTCCTTATATGAAGATGATGCGGGATTTGATAAAGCGAAGGCGCTCGCCGATTGAGCTAATGAGTCGTTTTAGATGACCGTAGGCTAAAAGCCTCTACGGCAGTAGAGGCTTTTAGTGGGTGAGATCAACTACCTTTCGCGAACGCCATTGGTGTTTCACCCGTTGGATTATTCTGGAAGTATGATTCCCCAATCGCCTCAAGCGTGATCGTCCTTGGGCTAAAGGAAGAACTCTTTGACTGAATATTTGTTCTTACCTCACCATTGCTATCGGTAACCGCCGAAATTTCCGAAAAATTAAACTGAGAGGTATAAGTCGATCCAAGTCCCCACCGGATTTCATAGCCGGGAACGGGGAAGCCATGTTTATCAACCGCTGTTGCAACGGCTATATTAGGTGCATCAATACCCTTACCATCCTGAACTATCGTAATATTGATTGCCGTTGCGAGAGATTGAACAAAAGTCACCGGGGCTGTTGCAGAGGTATTATTATCTAAGGTAGCGGTAGCGGTGACGGTTTCGACTACAGCATCTGTAATATTAATTAAAAGGGTTCCATTACCGCTAGTTGTCGATGAAGTGACTCCTGAAGTGGACTCCAGTTGTGCCGATCCCGTTACGCTTAGGCGGACGTTTGCTCCATTCACGGGTTTGCCAAATTTATCTTGTACAAAGAGTCTTAGCACTGTCGAATCATGAATATCTGCGGAGCTTGCAGAGTAAAACTGAGAAATTTTTAACCCTGCGGTATCAATAACAAACTCACTGTTTTGGCTGAGTGTACTGCCGTTGCTTAAGGATGATGTCAACTGCAGTGTTTCTGCCGTTGTATCAACGAAGCTTACCGATGCCTTTCCTGTACTGTCTGTGTTTCCAGCAGGTGTCATCGTAACGGTAGATTTGTCCGCACTCCAGGTTACAGCCATTCCTGAAAGCGGATTTCCATTAATATCGCTGACTACGACCGTTGCGGTGTTTGCCGTGGAACCATCGGCAGGGCTGCCGTCTTTGGTGATTGTCAGACTGTCTATTTTGGCTGTATCCACATCTGCGACAAAGGTGCTTGTTTTTGATTGACCTGTATCTGAACTACCTGCTTTCGCCGTTAGGGTGATGGTTTCTGCTTTGGTGTCAGTGAAGGTCATCACAGCCTGACCGCTACTATTGGTGGTGCTGGTGCCCGAGGTCAATCCTGCGAGACCGGTGATGGTCCAGTTGACCGTGGTGTTCGCCAGAATATTGTTCTGCCCGTCCATGACGGTCGCGGTAGCACTGTTCTGCGAGGTGCCATTAGCCGCGCTGCCATCAGTATCAATTGTCAGCGTAGTAACATGAGCGGTGGCAGCATCTGCCACAAAGCTGCTGGTTTTTGACTGACCCGTATCCGAACTACCTGCTTTTGCCGTTAAGGTGACAATTTCTACCTTAGTATCGGTGAAGGTCATCACCGCCTGACCGTTACTATTGGTGGTGCTGGTGCCTGAGGCCAAGCCAGCGCTGCCGGTGACAGTCCAATTCACCGTAGTGTTTGGCAGAAAATTGTTATTGCTGTCTGTAACGGTTGCAGTGGCACTGTTTTGCGCGGTGCCGTTGGCCGCGCTGCCATCAGTATCGATGGTTAGCGTGGAGACATGGGCGGTAGTGGCATCTGCTACAAACGAACTTGGTTTGGACAGACTGTTACCGTTGACCCCCGCGGTGATATTAACCGTCTGTGCTTTGAGGTCGGTAAACGTCACGGTGGTTTGGCCGTTGGCATCGGTTTTGGCTGAAGTACCTAACACGGCAGAGCCGTCTTGAGACC